>CALCIC010000589.1 GCA_937907405.1 uncultured Isosphaeraceae bacterium
GTTGTGGAAGACCGAGAGCATTTTCCCCGAGCCGTCGCGCGCGGCGATCATGTGGTTCGCCTCCTCGGTCGTGAGGGCCATCACCTTGTCGACGACGCAATGCCGGCCGGCTTCGAGAGTCTTGACCGCCATTTCCGCGTGTGTATTGTGCGGCGTGGCCAGGACGATCAGCTCGACGTCGGGATCGTCGAGAGCCGCGCCGAGGCCGTCGTAAGTCTTCACGCCGCGCTCGGTCTCGGCACGAGCTCGGTTGCCGGCGTCGCGGGCGACGACCCCGTGGAGCCTCAGATCAGCCTGGCGGGCGATCAGGGGACAGTGGAACTGGCGACCGGCCAGCCCGTATCCGACGACGACGGTTCGAATCATGAAACCACCTGGTAATACCCGCGACGAGAAAGCCGACGGGGCGTGCGAAGTTCGACCTAGAGTTCCTTTAGTATTCCTCAACCGGCCGGGGGGATGCGAGACGACTCCGTCGCGTCGTCGCCGATTCGGCCGATTTGACCCCCGGTCCGCCTTGCTCGATAATGGAAGAAGAGGACCATTTCGCCCGGAAAACGGGCGGGCCGCGCGTTTCGTTCGTCGTATTCCTGTCGTGATCGGAGGAGCGCCATGACGGTCGCACTGCATCGAGACGAGCCGAGGATCGTCGGGCCGCTGCCGGGGCCCAAGAGCGCGGCGTGGCTCGAGCGCGACGACCGTGTGATGTCGCCGTCGTACACGCGGGCATACCCGCTGGTCGTCCGCCGGGCCAGGGGGGCGATGATCGAGGACATGGACGGCAACCGGTTCCTCGACTTCACGGCCGGCATCGCGGTGACGAACGTCGGGCACGCCCATCCGAAGGTCGTCAAGGCGATCGCGCGGCAGAGCGACCGGCTGATCCACATGTCGGGCACCGACTTCTACTACGCGCCGCAGATCCGCCTGGCCGAGCGGCTGGCGAAGCTCGCGCCGGGGGCCGAGGCCAAGCGCGTGTTCTTCACCAACAGCGGCGCCGAGTCGATCGAGGCGGCGCTGAAGCTGGCGCGCCGCCATTCCGGGCGGCCGCGCGTCATGGCCTTCCTCAACGCATTCCACGGCCGGACCTACGGCGCGATGTCGCTGACGGCCTCGAAACCGATCCAGCGCAAGGGCTTCAGTCCGCTGGTTCCCGGAGTCCACCACGCTCGATACGGTGATCTCGACAGCGTCCGGACCCTCTTGAAGACCGTCTGCCCCCCCGAGGAGCTGGCGGCGATCTTCGTCGAACCGATCCAGGGGGAGGGGGGGTACATCGTCCCCGACCCGGATTTTTTGCCTGGCTTGCGGAAGCTCTGCGACGAGCACGGGGTCTTGCTGGTGTTCGACGAGGTGCAGAGCGGCTTCGGACGGACGGGCAAGATGTTCGCCTCCGAGCACTGGGGCGTCGCGGCCGACATGGTCTGCCTCGCCAAGGGGATCGCCGCGGGGATGCCCTTGGGGGCGATCGTCGCCCGCAAGGAGGTCATGGACTGGCCGCCGGGGAGTCACGCCTCGACGTTCGGCGGCAATCCGGTCGCTTGCGCCGCGGCGCTGGCCTCGTTGCGGCTGATCGAGTCGAAGTACCTTCGCAACGCCGAGATCCGCGGCGCGCAGCTTCGCGAAGGTCTTGAAACGCTCGCCGGCCGGCATCCGATCGTCCGCGAGGTGCGAGGCAAGGGCCTGATGATCGGCATGGAGATCCAGGACGCCGACGGCCTCCCCTCCCCCTCAGGACGCGGCGACGTCATCCAGGCGGCGTTCCATCGCGGTCTCTTGCTGCTTCCCTGCGGGCCGAGCACGGTGCGGTTCTGTCCCCCATTGTGCCTGACCGGCCGTCAGGTTGAAATCGGGTTGGAACTGCTGGAAGCCGCCATGGACGACGTCGGCAAGGCCAATCATAACGGCTCGGCCTCGCGAGCGACCCTTTAACCTCAAGACCTCGGGGGATCATCATCATGTCGGTCGCAACGGCGCCGGACTCACCCGCCGCGTTTGAATGGCGACGCTGGCCGGAGACCGAGTCGGTCGTCAACGAACTGGTCGATCAGGCGCTCTCGGGGAACGGGTTCGCCGCTCGGTTGGCCGAGCGGATGATCCCCGAGACCGGGACGATCATCCAGAACTGGCTCGACCATCTGGTCGTGAGCGCGCCGCCGTCGTTCGGCAGTCGGCTCGTCGGCCTGGGCTTCGAACGCCAGACGGCGACCTACGCCGTCGGGACGGCGCTGTATTCCCACCCCGGCGCGATCTTCCCGAGGATCGCGCACGCGCCCGCGGCGGGAGGCGCGACGGCCGTCAAGGACCTGGCGATCAAGGTCGATTCGGCCGCCGCGTTCTCGGGCGCGCACAACCTGGGGCTGAAGCTTCAGGGCCACCCGCTCGGCCCCTATCGGTTCGCGCGCGTCCCCGGCGACGCGACCGACCTGGTCGTGGTCGAGCGCCGAGGATACCTCGGTTATGAAGCGTTCCCCGGCGAACCGGCCCGGCAGGGCCTGATGAAGCCTCATGCGGCGCGTGACGCGCTTGCGGCTCGCGACCTCTGGCGGGCCCGGAAGCGGCGGTTCGACGACGACGCGGAAGGCTTCGACGCCGCCGAAGCCCTGGTCGACGACGTGATCGATCTGGCCGGCTCGCGCGACCTGGCCTGTCACCTGATCTTCGAGGTTGAACGCGAATACTGGCAGTCGCGCAACCGCGCGGCGCAGGTCCAAAAGGCGCGACAGGACCGGCTCGGGCTGGGTTGGGCGAACCACGACCACCACACGTTCCGGTGCTCGCGACGGTTCTTCCCCAGGGTGATGGGGATCTTCCAGAAGCTCGGCTTCGAGCTTCGCGAGCGGTTCCACGCCGGCGAACACGCCGGATGGGGCGCGCAGGTCCTCGAACATCCGACGACCGGAATCGTGATCTTCGCGGACCTCGACCTCGCGGCGCGCGACGTCGCCGCCTCGGCCTTCCGCCTCGCCTTGCCCGATCTTCCCAGGCCGGGGACGGTCGGGCTCTGGGTCGCGCTTCACGGCGAGTCGATCCTTGAAGCCGGCATGCACCACCTTGAGGCCCAATTCGAGTTCGACGCCCTCCGTGACGGCCTGAAGGCCGAGGCGGGCGTCGAGACCATGGCGCCGTTTTCGGACTTTCCGTTCCTGCGGCAAGCGTTCACCGCCGGCGAGCGCTGGCGGGTCGCCCCTCATCGCGCCGACCGCGCGCTCGCCGAGGGTTGGATCAGCGCCGACCAGCGCGAGAAGTTCGTCCGCGACGGGACCATCGGCAGCCATCTTGAGAACCTTCAACGCCGCGAGGGCTACAAGGGGTTCAACCAGCAAGCCGTGAGCGCGATCATTGCGGCGACCGACCCGAGACTGCATTAAGGTTTTGCATTCGAGTCGGGGGCCGCTCCACCCCGACACGGGCCTCGCCCTCCATGCAACCCAGAGGACGCCCCATGGCCGATTCGGACGCCCGATCCACTCAGCCGGACCTCCGCGGACTGACCGAGGAATTCAAGGCGATCGAGGACCGCATCCATCTGGGCGGCGGATCGGAAGCGATCGCGCGGCAGCACTCCAAGGGCCGGAAGACCGCGCGCGAGCGGATCGCCGGATTGCTCGACGCCGGCGCGCCCTCCCTCGAAATCGGCCTCTGGGCCGCGTATGAGATGTACGACGAATGGGGAGGCGCGCCGTCGGCCGGCGTCGTCGTCGCCATCGGCGTCGTCCGGGGGCGTCGGGTGATCGTGGTCGCCAACGACGCCACCGTAAAGGCCGGCGCGTGCTTCCCGATGACCATCAAGAAGATCCTCCGCGCCCAGGAGATCGCCCGCGCCAACCGCCTGCCGTTGGTCTACCTCGTCGACTCGTCGGGCGTCTTTCTGCCGTTGCAGGACGAGGTCTTTCCCGACGAGGACGACTTCGGCCGGATCTTCCGCAACAACGCGGTCCTGTCGGCCCAGGGGGTCCCCCAGTACGCGGCGATCATGGGCAACTGCGTCGCGGGGGGCGCGTACCTCCCGGTCCTGTCCGACACGGTGCTGATGACCGAAGGCTCGGGGCTTTATCTCGCGGGCCCGGCGCTGGTCAAGGCGGCGATCGGCCAGGACGTTTCGCACGAGGACCTCGGCGGCGCGCGGGTCCACTCGGCCTTCAGCGGGACGATCGACTACCATGAACCCGACGACGACGCCTGCATCGACCGCCTCCGCCGCCTGATCGCCGTCTTGCCCGACGATCCCTCCCCGCGCGCGGTAGCCGTCGCCCCGCCGTCGCGGCCGGCCGACGAGTTCTACTCGGTCGTTCACGCCCTTAATTCGGCCCAGTACGACGTCCGCGACCTGCTCGCCTGCCTGCTCGACGGCGGCGCGTTCGACGAGTACCGGGCCGAGTACGGCCGATCGTTGTTCTGCGGCTTCGGCCGGCTGGGGGGGAACGCGCTGGGGATCGTGGCCAGCCAGAAATTGCGGTTTCGACCCGAGGGGGGAGGCCCGATGCAATTCGGCGGCGTGATCTACGGCGACAGCGCAGACAAGGCCGCGCGGTTCGTGATGGAGTGCAACCAGACCGACGCGCCGATCCTGTTCATTCAGGACGTGAACGGCTTCGACGTGGGCCGCGACGCCGAACGTTCCGGGATTATCCGTCGAGGCGCGAAGCTGGTGAGCGCCGTGAGCAACAGCCGCGTCCCCAAGCTGACGTTGATCGTCGGTCACTCGTTCGGCGCGGGGCATTACGCCCTCTGCGGCCGGGCCTTCGACCCGCGGTTTTTGTTCGCCTGGCCGGGCGCCCGATACGCCGTGATGGGGGGCGCCCAGGCCGCCAAGACGATGCTCGACGTCACCGTCGCGGCCTCGAAGCGCCAGGGAGTCGCGATCGACGCCGCGGAGCAGAGCCGGATGGCCGCCGAGCTGCGCGCCCGGTACGATCGTGAGACCGACGTCCGATACGCCGCCGCCCGGCTCTGGGTCGACGCGATCATCGACCCGGCCCGGACCCGAGAGGTCCTGGCCTTCGCGCTCGACCTGGCCGTTCGGACGCGTGCTCTTTCGCCGATTACGACGGGTGTGTATCAGGTCTGACTCGGCCCGGCCTCTGAGCCCCGGAGATCGACCATGACGGACGCGCGGACGAACAGCCGGCCGATCCGCATCGGCAACGGCGCGGGATTTTGGGGAGACTCGCTCGACGCGCCGTTCGACCTGGCGCGCGACGGTCGTCTCGACGTGCTCACGCTCGAATACCTCGCTGAGCTGACCCTCGCCATCCTCAGCCATCTCCGTTCCAAGAATCCGAACGCCGGTTACGTGACCGACTTTCCGCCGTTGTTCGATCGACTCGCGCCGATCCTCGCCGATCAGGCCGGGTTGAAGATCGTCACCAATGCGGGGGGCCTGAACACGGCCGCGTGCGCGGCCGTCTGCGGCCGGATCGCCGTCAACGGCGGAGCGGACGACCTGCCGATCGGCGTCGTGACCGGCGACGACGTGCTCGACCGCGTCGCCTCCTGGCGCGGCGACGGCGTCTCGCTCGATCATATGGAGACAGGCGAATCGATCGACCGCGTCGCCGACCGCCTCGTCTGCGCCAACGTCTACCTGGGCGCGCGGCCGATCGCCGAGGCGCTCGGGAAGGGCGCGCGACTGGCGCTCACCGGCCGCGTCGCCGACGCCTCCCTGACGCTCGGCCCCGTCGTCGATCGGTTCGGCTGGGGCTGGGACGACTGGAATCGATTGGCCGGCGCCAGCGTCGCGGGCCATCTCGTCGAGTGCGGAGCGCAGGCGACCGGCGGCCTGTGGGAAGGCTGGAGCGACATGCCCGATCCCGCCGGCGTCGGCTATCCGGTCGCCGAGGTCTCGGTCGACGGCTCGACCCTCCTTACCAAGGTCGAGGGGACCGGCGGGCTGGTCTCGCGATCGACGGTCACCGAGCAACTTCTTTATGAGATCGGCGATCCCTCGTGTTATCGGACGCCCGACGTGGACGTCGATTTCACGACCATCGACCTGGAGGAACTGGGGGCCGATCGCGTGCGGATCAGCGGCGCGTCGGGGCGGAAGCCCTCCGACTTCCTCAAACTGGCGGCGGTCTACCGCGACGGCTGGACGGCCACGGGGATGCTCGCGGTCGTCGGCCGCGACGCCGAACGCAAGGCGCGGTTCGCCGCGAACCTCGCACTCGAACGCGTCAATCGTGCTGGATTTATGCATGAACAAATATTGATTGAATGCATCGGCGCGGGGGACGTGGTGCCGGGCGTGTTCCGCCCCGAGAAGCCGGCCGAGGAGGTGCTGTTGCGGGTCACGGTCCGCGATCCGTCGCGCGTGGCGGTCGAGCGGTTCTGCCGCGAGTTGGCGCCGTTGATCACGTCGGGGCCGCCGGGGATCGCGGGGTACGCGACGGGCAGACCGACGGCCCGGCCGGCGTTCGGCTACTGGCCGGCGCTCGTGCCTCGGGAACTGGTCGATTTCCACGTCGAAGTCCGCCCGTCGCGCGACTGGGCGGGAGGGGAGGACCACCATGTCGACTGAACCGTCAGTGGTGCGTCTGGGCGACCTTGCCCACACGCGGAGCGGCGACAAGGGGGACGGCTCGAATATCGGCGTCGTCGCTCGCAATCCGCAAGCGTTCGAGCTGCTTCGCGACCACCTCACGCCCGAAGTCGTCGCCGATTACCTGCGCGGGCTGGGCGTCGGCGCCGTCCAGCGGTTCGAGTTGCCCAATCTCCTGGCCTTCAATTTCGTCGTCGAGCACGCTCTGGGCGGCGGAGCGAGCCGATCGCTCCGGCTCGATTCGCAGGGCAAGGCGCTGGGGACCGCTCTCCTGGAGTTGAAGTTGAAGACGGGTGCGGAGTCGACGACCATGAGTCAAGAACTGGTGAAGACCGAGACCGACGGCCCGGTGGCCGTCGTGACTCTCGCCCGCCCGGAGAAGCGGAACGCGCTGTCGCGGAGCTTGCTGGCGAGGCTTCGCGACGAGCTGGACCGGATCGAGACCGCGACGCACGTCCGCGCGGTGGTGCTGACGGGCGAAGGCAAGGCGTTCTGCTCGGGCATGGATCTGAAGGAGGCGGCGGCTGACGATTCGACCGAAGCCGAGAACGCCGGCGTCGCGGCGATGCGTGAGTTCGCCGATCTGATCCGGCGGCTGCACACGCTTCCCCAACCCGTGATCGCGGCCGTCAACGGCGACGCGCTGGCCGGAGGCGCGGGGCTGATGACCGCCTGCGACGTGGCGGTCGCCGCCGAGCGCGCGCGAATCGGCTACCCCGAGGTGCTCCGCGGGCTGGCCCCGGTGGTCGTCATGCACGACCTGTGGAGCATCGTCGGCAGTCGCCGCGCCCGCCAGTTGCTGTTGAGCGGCGAGCCGATCACCGCTGAAGAGGCGCTGCGCTGGGGGCTGGTGAACCGGATCACGCCCGACGACGGATGTCTCGCCGCCGCCGTCGAGCTGGGAAAGCGGTACGCCCACGGCGCTCCCAGGGCCCAGGCGACGATCAAGCAGCTTCTCGACGGCATTGCCGACGGCTCGGCCGACCTCCGCGGCGCGGCGGCCGTCAGCGCTGCGATGCGCGGCTCGGAAGAAGCGCTGGAGGGGATGCGCGCGTTCCTGGAGAAGCGTCCGCCCCGCTGGACGACCTGACCGCGAGGCGCGCCATGACCGATGCACTTCCCTGGGTTCACGACAAGACGATGGGGGCCGTGCTGCTGCGGACGGCCGAGACCTGGCCCGATCGCGACGCGTTGGTCTTCCCGGCCCTCGGCGTCCGTTGGTCGTGGTCCGAGTTGAACGCGCGCGCCGGCCGCATGGCGGCGGCCTGGATCGCGCTGGGGATCGAACCCGGCGAGCACGTCGGGATCTGGTCCATGAACGTCCCGGAATGGGTCGTGACCCAGTTCGCCGCCGCCCGAGCGGCCGCCGTGCTGGTGAACATCAACCCGGCATACCGCCTGCACGAACTGGAGGAGGCGCTCCGGCTCGCCGACGTTTCGACTCTGATCGTCGGCAGCCCGTTCAAGAACTCCGACTTCGTCGGCATGGCGCAGTCGCTCTGTCCCGAGGCGGCCTCGGCCGGCGGCCTCGACTGGACCTCGGCGCGGTTCCCGAAACTCCGGCGTCTGATCGCGTTGGGCGCGCGGCCGACTCCCGGTTGGTCGACCTGGTCCGACCTTGAAAACGGTCCCCAGGCGACGGCCGCCGAGCTGGCCGCGCGGCTGGCCTCGATTCGCGCCGAGGACGTGTTCAACATCCAGTTCACGTCGGGGACGACCGGCCGGCCCAAGGGCGCCATGCTGACGCATCGCAACATCCTGATGAACTCGTACTACGTCGGCGAGCGTCTGCGGTATTCCGAGGCCGACCGGGTCTGCGTGCCGGTGCCGTTTTATCACTGCTTCGGCTGCGTGCTGGGCACCGCCGTTTGCACGGTTTGGGGCTCGGCGATGGTCGTCCCCGCCCCCGCGTTCGAGCCCGGCGCGACGCTCAGGGCGATCCGCGACGAGCGCTGCACGTCGATCTACGGCGTGCCGACGATGTTCGTCGCGCAGCTTGAGCACCCCGATTTCGCCGCGCGCGAGCTACAGAGCCTGCGGACCGGGATCATGGCCGGCGCGCCTTGCCCGCTTCCGTTGATGGAGAAGGTGACGACCGTGATGGGCGCGCGTGAGATCTGCATCGGCTACGGCCAGACCGAGGCGTCGCCGATCATCACGTTCACGGCGGTGGACGACTCGATCGAGTCGCGCGTGGGCACGGTCGGCAAGCCGCTGCCGGGCATCGAGGTCAAGCTGGTCGACCCGGCGACCGGCGCCGATTCCCCCCCCGGCGTGCCTGGCGAGTTGTGCGCCCGAGGCCACGACGTGATGGCCGGTTATTACAACGATCCGGCCGCGACCGCCCGAGCGATCGACGCCGACGGCTGGCTGCACACCGGCGACCTGGCGAAGCTCCGCGACGACGGCAACTACCGGATCGTCGGCCGGTCCAAGGAGATGATCATCCGAGGGGGCGAGAACATCTATCCGGCCGAGGTCGAGGAGTTCTTGATCACCGTCCCGAACGTCAGCGAGGCGGCCGTCGCGGGCCTTCCCGACCGCAAGTACGGTGAAGTCGTCGCCGCCTGGATCGTTCCCAGCCCTGGCGCGACGCTCACCGAGCACGACGTCCGCCGCTACTGTCAGGGACGGATCTCGCACTTCAAGATCCCGGAGATCCTCCGGATCGTCCCGCACCTGCCGCGGACCGTGACGGGCAAGGTCCAGAAATACCAACTCCGCGATCAGGCCGTCCGCGACCTCGACCTTGAGGACGAGTCCGCGACGCCGACGGCCTGAGCGCGGAGCGCGCCGGCCTAGTCTCGGTTGGCCTGCGCGCCGGCTTTCGCCGCCGTGGCGAGTCCCCCCTTGGAATCGTCGGCCCGCTTCTTCTCGACGGCCAGAAGCTCGAGTTCCACCTTGAGGGCGGCGGCCCTGGCCTGGGCGGCGAGGGCGGGGGTGGACTTGTCGGCGAGGCCCTTGAGGGCGGCGGCCCTGGCGGCGGTCGCGACTTCGAGTTGCTTTTTGACCTCGGCGACGGCCGCGACGGCGGCCGCGGAGGTCGCGCGGGCGTCGGCGAGGCCCTTGTCGGCGGCGGCCTTCTCCGCCTCGACCCCCTGAACGGCGGCCCTGGCCGAGGCGAGCCCGATCTGGGCGGCCTTGGCTCGCGACTGGGCCGGCGCGACTGCCGAGGGAGCGGCGGCCTTGGCGGCGGTCGCGGCGTTGAGCGCGGTCAGGGCGGCGGCTTGAGCGCGGCCGGCGGCGGCGACGGCCTGAAGCAGCGCGGTCGCCTGCTCGGACTGCTTGACCAATGCGTCGGCGGCCTTGGCGGTCGCGTCGGCGTCGGCGGCCGTCTTGAGGGCGGCGGCGGCGGCGGCGAGCGCGGGGTCGGCGGCCGTCTTGTCGGCGAGGGCCTTCTCAACGGCGGCCTTGGACGCGGCGAGCGCCGCGGTCGCGGCCGCCTCGGCGGGGATGGAGGCGGCGACGGCCTTCTCGGCGGCGGTCGGGGCGGCCTGGGCCTGGCCGGCGATCTGCTCGGCGGCCACGGCGGTCGCCGAGGCGTCTTGCAGCACGGCGACCTTGGCGTTCACGGCCTTCTCGGCTTCGGCGACGGCGGCCGCTTGCTGGGCGGCGGCTTGCTCGGCGGCGGCTACGGCCTGCTGGGCCTTGGCTTGCGCTTCGGCCTGGACGGCGGCGGCGGCCTGGAGCGGCGGCAGTTCCTTGGCGAGGGCCTCGGCCTGGGCGGCGGCCGCGGCCATTTCCTGGCGGGCTTGCTCGATCCGGGTCGCGATCGGGGCCGGGTTGGGGGGGAGGCTGGCCAACCGTCGCCCGTCCTTGGCGTCCCAGAGGCGGATCTCACCCTGCCAGCCCGCGCCGACGACGGCCGCTTCGTCGTGGGTGAAGACGGCGCGAAGGGCCAGGTCGTTGAACGCCTCGAAGTCGCGCTGCTTGGCGCCGTTCTGGTCCCGGATCCGGACGGGCCGGTCGCGGCCGG
>CALCIC010000590.1 GCA_937907405.1 uncultured Isosphaeraceae bacterium
ACGGCCGTGTAATTGCCGATGATGATCACCGCCGTGTGGCCCAGGTCCTGGAACTGCCTGAGCTTGCGGAGCGGGACCGTGTGGCCCAGATGGACGTCGATGCCGGTCGGATCGATGCCGTACTTGACGCGCAGCGGCCGGTTCTCGCGAACCGATCGCTCCAGCTTCTTGATGAATTCGGCTTCGGGAACGATCTGCTCGACCCCCCTGCGGAGGATCTCGAGCTGACTGGCGACGTCCTGCATCGGTTCGCTAGGCTCCAGGAGCGGCCTCCCCGGACGCGGGGAGGCCGCTCGATTGAAAATCCGGATCTCGGCTTCTGATCCGCCGATTCTAGAGCGGGGACGAAGTCTCGACAAGGTGGCCGAAACCCGTCGGGGCGGATACGATCCAGCATATCGGGTCTTCAGCCGCGCCCCGCCTTCATGCCCGCGCGAGGTCTCATGCCGCCATCGCATCTCGACCAGTTCATTCTGTTTCTCCTCAGCGGCCTGGTTCTGGCGGTCCTTCTGGCCATTCTCGGTCTCTGGGTCTGGGTGATTCCCAGGATGTGGTATCGCGAGCCCCTGCTTTCTTCGATTCCCATCGTGCCCCTGGGGCCCGCTCGATGGGGGGGGCGGACGGTGTCCGCGGTGATCCTCTTGTACCTCGCCTCGAACCTGGCGGCGGGAATCGGCTATGGCGCGTTCAATCGTTTCCAAGGCGCTCCGCCGCCGGTCGATCAATCCGCCGCGGCGAAGGAGCCGGCGACGGCCGACGAACCCGCGGCCCCATCGGCCGCCGCCGATGATGCTGCCGACGAGCAACCGGCCGCCGCCAAACCCAGGCATTCATCGTTCACCCTGATGCTGCTCAACGCGATCGGCAGCCTGCTCGTGCTGATCTTGCTTCCCACGGTCCTCCGTCGATCCGCGGACGTCGCGCTTCCTGAGCTGGGATTCTCGTGGAAGTCGTGGCCCCGGCAGATCGGGGTGGGCGTGGCCGCCGCGCTCCTGACGACCCCGGCGGTTTACGCCATCCAGGCCCTGGCGAGCCAGTACTGGGAGGTCAACGACCACGACGTTCAGAAGATGATGGCCGAAACGATGAGTCCCGGCATGGCCGCCTTCGCCCTCTTCTCAACCGTGCTGTTGGCGCCGCTGGTCGAGGAGTCGCTGTTTCGAGGCGTGCTGCTGGGTTGGCTGACCCGGATCTTCACCACCCCCCCCTTCGTCCCCTCGCCGAGCCCAGTCGCCGACGACGGTTCGATCCGCGCCGAGCATGAACCCCCGAACGCGTTCAATCTGACCTTCGAATCGAGCACCGCCGACGCCGCATCCGCGCTCCCCGTCGTCTCCGAGGCCGACCCCGGTCCCACGTCGATCCGTCCCAACGTCGTCTGCCCCCGGGCGATCGTCGCGACGTCACTCTTGTTTGCAGGCATGCACGCTTCGCAATGGCCGGCGCCGGTGGGGATCTTTTTCTTGTCGATCGTGATCGGAGTGGTTTACCAGCGAACGGGAAGCCTGTTGACGGCCATGGTCATGCATGGCGTTTTCAACGGGTGCGGCACGCTGCTGCTGCTTCAGAGCCTGCTGGCTCAGGAAGTCCTCAAGGGGGGGGCCGAAGCTCCCGAGATCGCGCCTCGGCTGCAACCGGCGGTCGACGCGTTGGCCGCGTGGTGGTCGTCGTTGTTCTGAAATCCCGGCGCGGCGAGAAAAGCTGAACTATGATGCGAACCTCCGCGCCGCGCATCCAGGTTTTCGCGGTTTTCCAACGACCCTCGCGAGGTCGGGCGACGTGACACGCAAAAATGGGAACAACAGGCTTTTTTCCTAGACGGGAACTGACCTGACTGATAGATTTTGGGGGGATGAGGCGAGTGATCCGCGGACTGCCCAATTCCGCCGCGCCCTGATGCGAGGCCGGTCGCGCGGTTCCCATTCATCTGGTCCCCGTGGTTCCGGGTGAAGAAAGCGTCGAGCTCGTCCGATTGTGATAGGGTTAGGCCGGTGGGTCCGATCGATCGGATCACTCCGGCCTCGCGGGGCGGATCCTGAGCGATCCGCAAGCTGTCATCCGGGTGAATGCATCGCCCGCGGAGTGCGCGGCGGGCCGAATCGGCCGCCGCCGCCGCTTGCCAGGAATGGCGAAGCCGAGAGGGATACGTGTTCCTCGACGGCCCAAGGGAATGGTGGAGCGACGACCTAGTTGTGAGGGTCGCGTTACTACCGGGGAGTTTCTTTCGATGAGCGAAGAGAACTGTAAGAAGTCGGCCCCCGTACACTCGGGATTTGAGTGGGCCGGCGCCGTCGCCCGGGTTCGTCGAGGAGGCAAGTCGACCCGCGCCGGCCGTCGAGCCGCACTCCTGGGGATGTTGACCGCCGGTTACGCCAACTCGTCGCGAGGTGGTCGGAGCACCGATCGCCAGGGAACCGAACGCTGAGCGAGCCGCCGGTTCGCCCCCTCTGCAAATGCAAACGGGCGGCGGCCGGGCGTTCAAGTCGCAAGGCCCGCCTTGAACTTGCATCGTCGTCACGCCGAACGGTTTCTCCGACACGCGTCGGGTGAAATGGTTCGGCTTTCTTTTTTGGGCCCTCCTCCGAGGCGGCGCCGATGAAAGAATCCGAGCCGATCGCGGCCCCCTCTGCCGAGCCGCTCCCGATCGAGTATCGATTTCGGGATCGAATCCTGACCGTAAAGAGAGGGCGACCGCTCCCCCTCGGCGCCTCGTCTCTGGCCGACGGCGTCAATTTCGCCTTGATCTGCCGGCATGGTACGTCGATCAGCCTGGTCCTGAGCGAGCCCTGCGATCATGGGTTCGAAGAGGAAATCCCGCTCGACGGCCTGAACAATCGCACGGGTGATCATTGGCACGTCCGGGTCGAGGGGCTTCCCGAGGAGTTCTGCTACGGCTACCGCGTCGACGGTCCCGACGGCAACGGCTATCGGTTCAACCCGGAGAACATTCTGCTCGACCCCTACGCCAGGGCCCTCTCATGCGGTCGCCCCTGGGGCGAGCCGTCCACCCTCCCGCGACGGAGCCTGGTTCACGAGGCGATGACCCAGCGCGAGGGGGTCGTGAATCCGCGAACCCCGCTCGAAGACACGATCATCTACGAGCTTCACGTCCGCGGTTTCACGATCGATCCAAGTTCGGGGGTGCGACGGCCGGGGACTTTCCGGGGACTCGCGGAGAAGCTCGAATACCTCCAGTGGCTGGGAGTGACGGCCGTCGAGCTGCTGCCGGTCGACGAGTTCGACGAGAACGACTGCGCGTACGTCAATCCCCTGACCGGAGAACGGCTGAAGAACTACTGGGGTTACAACACGATCGCGTTCTCCGCTCCCAAGGCCGCCTACGCGTCCATTCCGGGGCGAATGGAGGCCTGGGAGGAGTTCTGCGATCTGGTCGACGCCTTCCATCGCGGCGGCGTCGAGTTGATTCTCGACATCGTCTTCAACCACACGGCCGAAGGGGGCGACCATGGGCCGACCTACAGTTTTCGGGGGCTCGACAACCCGCTTTACTACATGCTCGACGACCACGGCGGCTATCTCAACTTCTCCGGCTGCGGCAACACCTTCAGCAGCGATAATCCGGTCGTCCGCGACTTCCTTCTCACCTGCCTGAGCAACTGGGTCGCCGAGGCGGGCGTGGACGGCTTCCGGTTCGACCTGGCCTCGGTGCTGGGCCGCGACAGGCGCGGCGACGTTTTGATCGACCCCCCGGCGATCAATCGAATCTCCGAGGACGCGCTGCTTCAGGGGACGAAGCTGATCGCCGAACCCTGGGACGCGGCCGGACTCTACCAGGTGGGCACCTTCCCCGGCGGCGGCCGTTGGTCCGACTGGAACGGCCGATACCGGGACGACGTCCGAAGGTTCTGGAACGGAGAGCCGGGGACGACCTCGGCGCTGGCGACGCGGATCTGCGGCAGCGACGACCTGTACGCGGGCCGAGGCCCGTTGCATTCGATCAACTTTTTGTGCTGCCACGACGGCTTCACGCTCGCCGACCTCGTCTCCTACAACCAGAAGCACAACGAGGCCAACGGCGAGGGCAACCGCGACGGCAACGACGCCAACCTGAGCTGGAACTGCGGGATCGAGGGGCCGACCGACGATCCCGAGGTCAACCGCCTGCGGGCGCGCCAGGTCCGCAACCTGACGGCCACGCTGATGGTCTCTCAGGGGGTGCCGATGATACTGGCGGGGGACGAGTTCCTCCGAACCCAGGGGGGGAACAACAACGCCTGGTGTCAGGACAACCCGACGAGTTGGGTCGACTGGACGCTCGCCGAGAAGAACAGCGGATTCCTCCGGTTCGTCAACCGGATGATCGCGCTCCGAAAGGCCCATCCAGTGTTTCGCCGGCGCACGTTCTTCAACGGGGACGGCTCCGGCCTGCCGCCGCAGATCCTCTGGCACGGCGAGGAACCGGTGCAGCCGGACTTCTCCGCCTCCAGTCAGGCCCTGGCGTTCGCGCTGGACGGCCGCCGCTGTGATCGGCCGGGGGTCGTCGATCGCGATTTCTACGTGGCGATGAACGCCGGCGCCGATGCGCGGGAGTTCAAGATCCCGGCCTCACCCTCGGGACGTCCCTGGCGTCGGGTGGTCGACACCTCGCTGGAAGCGCCCGACGACTTTCTCGACCCCGAGCAGCGGCCCGAGGTCCCGGTCCTTCACCCGTACCGGGTCGCCGAGCATTCGCTCATCATCCTGGCGTCGGACACATGACGCCGACCCGACCGACCCATGACGCAACGACCTCATGGGTCGGCGGGACTCGCTTTCCTGCCGCACACGCGCTCGACTTCGAGCAAGCTCCCCGACAAGGACTCGAACCTTGAACCTAGCGGTTAACAGCCGCTCGCTCTACCGATTGAGCTATCGGGGAATACGCCCTCGAGAATACCGCCGACGGCGGATGGGCTCAAGGGCAGTTTGGGAAAAACACTCGATTGGACATGCGAAATTCCGCACATACGTCAATAGCGTCGAGCGCGAGGGTCGCGGTCGACGACCAGTCCCGGCCGGCGGGACGCGGATCGCCCGTCGCGGGGCGCCCGATTCAGGTGGCGGCGCGCGCCTTCTCGTGATGCTCGATGGCTTTCTCGAGGATGCCCACGATCAGGGCGTTGAGCGAAGCCTTGTCTTCCTTCGCCCAGCTCGCGAGCTGCTCGTGCAGCACGGGAGGCATCCGAATCTGGAAGTGCACGACTGTTTCTGGCATGGGATCTACTCCTCAGTGGCAAGGGAACCGAGCGCTACATCAACTCGTCGGCCCCGATCGCCGCGACTAGACCGGGATGATCAGGACTCGTATGGGCATGACGCCCAAGGTCGCGAACGACCTCTCAAGGGAAATCGACGAGAGGGGATTATTTCACCGGACTCCATTCTGTGCGATTGTAGACTAGATGCAAGATGCAATCAGCAAGACCGCTTGCAAATTGATCGTCGTCGTCGTAACAACTGGAACCCCTGTAGTCGATCCAGCCGTGACGCCTTGCGTGATCCCATTGAGTCGATGTTGAATCAAATTAACTCGCGGTTCCACGTTTTTCAAAGGGCGGATGCGTATGATGAAAGCACGATAAATGCCATTTTAGATGCAAAAGTCGATCATGTTCGCGTTCTCGCCATTCTCTGTTCGCGGTCAAGGCAGTGAAACATTCATGGATCAATCACGCATGCCTGAGGAATCCGAGGGGTTGTCGAGTTCACCGGCCGCGGCGGGCATGGTCCGCAAATTTGTGGAGCACTGGGGCATGATGGCCCGCGCCTGGGGCATCAATGCGACGATGGGCGAGCTGTTCGCCTTGCTCTACATCACCGACGACGACTGGACGGCCGAGGATTTGAGGGCCTGGTTGAAGGTCTCGCGGGGCAACGTGAGCATGAATCTGCGGGAGCTTTTGGCGTGGGGCGTCGTCCGCAAGAGCCACAGGGCCGGCGAGCGCCGCGAGTTGTTCCACGCCGAGCCCGACGTCTGGACCTTGTTCCGGCGGATCTTGACCGAGCGCAAGCGCCGCGAGCTCGACCCCACGCTCACCGTGCTGGACGGCCTCGTCCAGCTCTCGGAGGACGTTCCCGAGTTGAAGGAGCTGCGGGCTCGGGTCGAGCCGCTCCGTCAGTTCTTCGGCATGATCGACGGGCTTTCCGTCAGGCTGATGGCGCTCGAGTCGCGCGACATCATCGAGTTGGGCCAGATCTTCGCCATGGACGACGCCGGCGCCGAGCCTTCCGGGCCCGAGAACGACAAGTCCGACGCCTCGACCTGACCCCCCTCGTTTCATTCCCATTCGAAACGCCGACGCCCCGCGCGGCAGAGTCGCGCGGGGCGTCGCGGGGTTTAGATCTTGCGAGGCGAACCCCAGGCGTCGGGGTCACCTCGGATCGGGCATGTTCTCGAACTCCGTGTCCTTGAGCTTCGCGGCGTCGGCGGCCTTCTCGGCGTCGGTCTTGGGCTTGGGCCGCGTCAGCCGCTCCATCGCCTTCTCGTTGATCGCCTCGGCCTTGCCGACCATCGGCGCGTTCATGTCGTATCCCAGATACGAGAGCAGACGGCCGATGTCGATCGGTCGGGAGCCGTTGTTGCGCGCCTCCCTGATCATCTCCCCCTTGTGCTTCGTGAACGACATCGTCGCCGAGATCGTGGCTTCGGTGTCTTTCTTGTAGAGATCGCGAAGCGGCTCGCGGTCGTCGACGACGTACCAGTCGATCTTGGGGGTGAGTTCGCCCGATTCGCGGCCTGCGCCCGGCGGCGGCAGGTCGTAATCGACGGTCCCGCCGGCGTTTTCGATCATCATCCTGAGGTCGTTCCGATCGTCCACGCCGTCGCGGTTCATATCGATCTTGCCGATCAGAGCGTATCGCATGGGTTCGTCGGGCGACCAGGCGACCGAATAGACGATGTCGCCGATTCGGAACGGTTCGATCGGGCTGTTCATCTTGAGGATCCGGGCGATGCTGTTTTTCTCGCCCACCTGGATCAACTCGATGGTCCCCTTGGGTCTGTCGGTGGGAACGCCCGCGGACTGGGAGTCGAAGATGGTCATCTTCATCTGCGGCCGGGCGCCCTGGCGACGGTTGACGTCGACCTGCACCTCGTTGCGACCGAAGTCGACGTAGGTGATGTGGCCGTCCGGACGGTCGAGGACCGTCTCCTCGCGGTCGAGCGCGGCGCGGTACTCGCGAATTCTCGCCGTCAACAGCTCGATGTTGCGGTTGAGTTCGTCCGTCTGCTGCCGATTCTGGGTATTCACGTTGGCCATCTCGGTCTTGGCCTGGTCGAGGTCGGTGGTCAACTGGTCGACCTTGGCCAGCAAGACGTTCCGCTCCTGCTCGTGCTTGGAGTGCTCGGCTTCAAGGTCGGTCTTGCTGTCGGAGGCCGCCTTCGCCTCGACGTCGATCTGCGACTTGGCGACGCTGGTCGACGACTCCAGGCTCTGGCGGAGCGCCAGGTAATTGACGGCCAGTTCCGAATCGACCAGCGCCGTGCTTTCGAGCAGCTCGAGCAGGCGGTCCATGGACGAGATGTAGTTTTTGTTGGGCTCGTTGCCGTAGGAGGCGACGAGTTGCTGGATCTTCTGCTTCGCTTCCTCGAGCTCGGCCCCCTGGGCGCCGGCCCCCTGGGCCTTGGTCAGCGCGGCGTTGATCGAGCTGGCGATGCCGACCAGGCGGCTGTTCACCTTTTTGAAGTGGGTTTCGACCTCGCCCTTGGCGGTGTCGAACTCCTCGCCGCGGGCCCCGACGAGTTCGCGGAACTTCTGGTATTGATTGAGCGCCTCGCTGGCCGCGCGATCGGACTTGGAGGCCTTCTCCGTCGCCGATTGCAGCAGACCTTCGGTACGCGAGTACGACGAATACAGGAAATACGAGGTGACGGCCAGGATGACCGTCAAGGTCACGAACGCCGCGACGGCGATCTTGAGACCCTGGGATTCGTTGTTAGCGGCGGCCATAAATCATTACTCCCTCCGAGCGGAGCGGGTGCGACCGGCGCGTTCGGTCGGCCGGTTTGTTGATACTATGTGATACGAGAAGGGGAAGTACGAAACCTGGGCCGAGAAAACGTTCCCGAGTCAATCGCGCCGGTCCGCGCTTCCGGCGGAAGCCGCGGAACCCTTACGATTGTAAATCTCGCCCCCTCCAGAATCAAATCGATCGAGCCGACAAATGGATTAGACGCGCCGCGCCCGGCGCTTGGTTCCCTCAGCCCGTTTGGAATTCTCGAATCATGGCGGATCGCCCCACGTTCTACATCCTCGACGCGTACTCGCTGATCTTCCAGGTCTTCCACGCCATCCCCGAGATGACCGGGCCGTCGGGGCAGTCGACCAACGCGGTGTTCGGGATCTTCCGCGACCTCTTGAACCTGGCCCGCGACCGCAAGCCCGACTACCTGGCGGCGGCGTTCGACGGCGCGGGGCCGGTCTTTCGGTCGGAGATCTACGCCGAGTACAAGGCCAACCGATCCGAGATGCCCGTCGACCTCGTCCCCCAGATCGACGTCATCCGCCGGGTCTTCGAGGGCTTCAACGTCCCGGTCCTGATCGAGCCCGGCATGGAGGCCGACGACGTAATCGCCACCCTCGCCCGCCGCGGCGAGGAGCGCGGGCTCGACGTCTTCATCTGCACCTCCGACAAGGACGCCCGCCAGCTCATCACCCCCCACGTCAAGATCGTCAACCTTCGCAGGAACACGGTCATGGACGCCGAGGCCCTCGAAAAAGACTGGGGGATCCGCCCCGAGCAGGTGGTCGACTACCTGGCGTTGACCGGAGACTCGGTCGACAACGTCCCCGGCGTGCCGGGGGTCGGCCCGGTGCTCGCCTCCGGCTATCTCCGCCAGTTCGGCACCCTGGACGAACTCCTGGCCAACTCCGACCAGGTGAAGGGGCCGAAGAAGCAGCAGGCCCTCCGCGACAACGCCGACGTCGCCCGCCGGGCCAGGACCCTGGTCGCGCTCCGCGAGGATCTGCCGCTGGCCCTCGACTGGGACCGCCTGAAAGCCACTCCCCCGGACGCGCCGACCCTGCGGGCGCTCTGCCTGGAGCAAGGGTTCCATCGGTTCATCGCCGAGATCGGCGGCGGCGCGACGACGCCGGAGACGCCCGCGAAGCCGGCCTCCGAGTGGAAGGCCGAGTACAAGACGATCGACACGCCGGAATCGTTCGCGGCGTTCGCCGCCGAACTCGCGCGCCAGGAGCGGTTCTGCATCGACACCGAGACCACGGCCCTCGACCCGCTGCGCGCCAGCCTCGTCGGGATCGCCGTCTCCTGGAAGGCCGGTGAAGGCTACTACATCCCGTTGCGCGGGCCGATCGGCTATCGACTGCTCGACCCCGAACTCGTGCTCGAAGGGCTGCGGCCGATCCTCGCCGATCCCAGGATTGAGAAGGTCGGCCAGAACCTGAAGTACGACATGCTGGCCCTCGGCCGCGTGGGAGTCGCGATCGAGGGGCCGATCACGGATACGATGATACTCAGCTATCTGCTGGAAAGCGGCGAGCGCAACCACAGCCTCGACCAGCTTTCCCAGCGACTCCTCGACCACGAGATGATCCCGATCTCCGACCTGATCGGCAAAGGCAAGAAGCAGGCGCGGATGGATCAAATCGACGTCCCTCGCGTCGCCGAATACGCCGCCGAGGACGCCGACGCCACCTGGAGGATTTACGAGATCCTCGCCCCCCAGGTTCGCGAGCAGGGGCTCTGGGACCTCTACGCCGACCTGGAACGGCCGTTGATCTCGATCCTCGCCCGGATGGAGACGATCGGCGTCAAGGTCGACGTCGACCGGCTGAAGGCGCTCTCCCGCGACTTCGCCGACCGCCTGGAGCGGATCGAGAAGGAGGTCCACCAGCTCGCGGGCCGCCCGTTCAACATCAACTCGGTCCCGCAGCTTCGCGAGATCCTGTTCGAGGAGTTGAAGCTCCCCAAGCTGCAGAAGACCCCCGGCGGCGCGTTGAGCACGGCGACCGAAGTCCTGGAGGAGTTGGCGGCCAAGCACCCGCTCCCCGCGCTGCTGGTCCAGCATCGCCAGCTCTCGAAATTGAAGGGGACGTATCTCGACGCGTTGCCGCTGCTCGTCCATCCCGACGACGGCCGGATCCACGCCTCGTTCAACCAGGGGGTCGCCGCGACCGGACGGCTCAGCTCCAGCGATCCGAATCTCCAGAACATCCCGGTCCGAACCGACGAAGGGCGGCAGATCCGCCAGGCGTTCGTCGCCGGGGCCGACGACCGGCGTCTGCTGACCGCCGACTACTCGCAGATCGAGCTGCGGATCTTGGCCCACTACTCGGAGGACCCCGCGCTCCAGCGAGCCTTCGCCGCCGACCAGGACATCCACAGCGCGGTCGCGGCGCGGATTTACGGCGTCGCCGAGTCGGCCGTCGATTCCTCGATGCGGCGGGCGGCGAAGACCGTCAACTTCGGCGTGATCTACGGCCTCAGCGCGTTCGGGCTCGCCTCCCGGCTGGGCGTCAAGCAGGCGGAGGCGGCGGCCTTCATCGACGCGTACTTCAAGGAATACGAGGGCGTCGAT
>CALCIC010000591.1 GCA_937907405.1 uncultured Isosphaeraceae bacterium
GGGCGTGATCAAGCTGAAGGTCAGCAGCCGTGACGAGCAGGTGCTCCAGGTGGTCCTCCGGGACTCGCCCTGGAAGCCGTCCGACATCCATAAGCTGATCCTGGCGTCGGATTTCAACGTCAGCGGCCTGGCCGGCAGCCGCAACCAGTACGGCCTGGGCGTCCCGTTGATCGCCGTCCGCACGGCCGACCCGAAGCAGGAAGACCGCTCCGCCGACGAGCAATTCTATCCAGCCGAGATGGCGTTCCCCCTGACCGCGTTCCTGGTCCCCAACTCGCGGCTTCGCGACCCGGGCGAGGACGTCAACGCGGTCCGCAGGTGCACCCTGGAACTGGTCGACCCGGTCAAGCGGCGGGTGGTCGGGCAGCCCCCCAACCAGATCGCCATGGAGACCGACCTGACGACCCCCCTGGCCTACATGTGGTCGCGGACCGATCTCGAGCACTACCGCTGGATCGGCTTCCGGCACCCGGGCGAGGCGCTCGAGCGGGCCAACCTGCTGATGATCCGGCCGTACGAGCCCGGCAAGATCCCGGTGGTGATGGTCCACGGCCTGGTCAGCACCCCGCTGGCCTGGATTCCGATGCTCGACGAACTGCTCCGCGACCCGATGATCCAGGAGCGCTATCAGTTCTTCCTTTATATGTACCCGACCGGCGTTCCCCTGCCGATCGCGGCGGCCAACCTCCGCGGCGCCCTGGGGCGGGCCCGGACGATGTTCAACCCCGACGGCCGCGAGCCGGCCTTCGACCAGATGGTTTTGCTGGGCCATTCCATGGGAGGACTGCTTAGCCACTGCATGATGCTGTCCAGCGGCGACGAACTCTGGCAGCTCAACTCGGATCGCTCGTTCGATGAGATCCTCGGGCCTGAGCCGGTGCTGTCCGAGCTGAGGAGGCTGCTGTTCTTCGAGCCCTTGCCGTTCGTCAGCCGGGTCGTCTTCCTGGCGACGCCGCATCGAGGGTCGGACCTGTCGCGCGGCGTCGTGGGCCGCGTCAGCGCCAACCTGATCTCCGACCCCGACGACATCCACAAACTGCTCAGCCAGCTCGTGAGAGACAACCCGGACGCGTTCGGCCGGCGGTTCAAGCGGTTCCCGACGAGCATCGAGACCCTGGCGACCGACTCCCCGATCCTGACCGCGATCCTGGCGATGAAGCCGAACCCGAGGGTGGTGACCCATTCGATCATCGGTTCCGAGCGCGCCGTGCCCAAGGCCCAGACGACCGACGGCGTCGTGCCGTACCGTAGTTCGTACCTGGAAGGGGTGGCTTCCGAGAAGATCGTCCGATCGGGCCACGGGGTCCAGAGGGACGGCGAGGCGATCCAGGAGGTCCGGCGGATCCTTCACGAACACCTGACCGGGCCCGCCGTCGCCCGAGGTCCAGCCGGGTCGGCCGAAGCCCCCGCTCTCCAAGGGCTTCCCGCGCTTCCCCGCTGATCGAACCGGGGCCGTCGGTTTCGCATCCATGATTCACCAAGGGCCGTTCCATCCGCCTATCGCGAGTTCCACGCGGGAGGGACGCCGATTCACGGGCGTCCTGATCGCGTTTCCCTTCATGTCGGGACGTCCCCCCGTGAACCGTTTCCGGGGTTTAAGCGTCGTTCGGCGCGTGAATTGGTTGGGCCATGCAAGAATTGGACCAGAGGGGACGCCGACGCCTTGCGGGATGATTGACCGTCCCGGCTCGTCTGTTAGAGTGGAACCGTGGGATTAGCGTTTTTGAGGGCCGGCCGAGTATCCCCGGCATCCCCTCGACGGCGACCGGGACGTCTCCGGCGGTCGGCGGCCCCCGCCTCGTCCCCTCTCTGCGACGCCGGCGGCGATCCGGAGCGAACCAAGCCCACTCCGGCGTGGATCGCGTCCCTGGGACGTCGACCGGTCCCCAGTCAAGGTGCGTCAGACCCGGAAAGGCCGAGCGTGTACGGAGAGATGATCGGGGGCTTGATCGGCCTCATCCTGGGAGGGCTTGGAGCCTGGGGCGTCGCCCACGTCTCGGCCCGGCGGAGCGCGCTTACGGCCCGAAGCCTCGCCGAACAGATCATCAGCAGCGCCGAACGCGAAGCTCAGACCATCCGCATGCAGGGCGATCTCCAGTCGAAAGCAGAGTCGCTCCGCCGGCGCGCCGAGTTGGACGCCGAGATCGACGCATCGAGAAAAGACCTTCGCGAGCAGGAGCGCCGGCTGGAGAAACGGGACGACCTGCTCGATCAGAGGTTCGAACTCCTCAACGTCAAGGAACGTGAAATCGAGGCCGCTCAGCACCGCCAAACCGCGCAGCAGGAGGAGATTGAGAAGACCCGCGACCAGGCCCGACGCATCAAGTCGGACCAGCTCGACGAGCTTCAGCGGATCAGCGGGCTCGGCTCGGTCGTGGCCCGCGCGCTTCTTCTCTCTCGGATCGAGAACGACTTGCGGGTCGAGATCGGCGGCCGCATCCTCAGGCACGAGGAGATGATCCGCGAGACCTCCCAGGTCAAGGCCCGCGAGATTCTCTCGATCGCCATCCAGCGTTACGCCGCGTCCCACACCGCCGAGGTGACCGTCAGCACCGTCGACATCCCAAACGACGAGATGAAGGGGCGGATCATCGGCCGCGAGGGACGGAACATCCGGGCGTTCGAGAAGGCCACGGGAGTCGACGTGATCGTCGACGACACGCCGGGCGTGGTCGTCGTGACGGGCTTCGACAGCGTCCGCCGCGAGATCGCCAAGGTGTCGCTGGAAAAGTTGATCCAGGACGGCCGCATCCATCCGTCCCGCATCGAGGAGCTCGTCCGGGAGACCCAGGACGAAATGGACGAGCACATCCTCAAGCTTGGCCAGGAGGCGGCGCGGGAGACCGAAGTCGTCGGCCTCCACGACAAGTTGCTCGACTACCTGGGCCGGCTCAAGTTCCGCACCAGCTACTCGCAGAACGTCCTCAGGCACTCGATCGAGGTCGCCTTCCTGACTGGAATGATGGCCGAGGAGATCGGCTTGAGCGGCGCGCTCGGCCGCCGCTGCGGGCTGCTGCACGACCTGGGAAAGGCCGCCGATCACGAGATGGAAGGGGGGCATCCAGCCGTCGGCGCCGAACTGCTGAGACGGTACGGCGAGGGCCCCGAGGTCGCCCACGCCGCGCTCGGCCATCACGACGACCTTCGAGTCGACGCCCCGTACACCGTCCTGGTCGCCGCCGCCGACGCCGTCAGCGCCAGCCGCCCCGGGGCGCGGCGCGCGACCCTGGAGAAATACGTTCGCCGGCTTGAGGAGCTGGAATCGCTGGTCCTGGGCTTTCCCGGCGTCGAGCAGGCGTACGCCGTCCAGGCCGGCCGCGAGGTCCGCGTCATGGTCGACAGCCAGCAGCTCGACGACGCTTCGGCCGCCGCGCTCTGCCGCGAGATCGCGCAATCGATCCAGAATCAGTTGACCTATCCCGGCGAGGTCAAGGTGACCGTTCTTCGCGAGACCCGCTGCGTCGAGATCGCCCGCTGAGCGGCCGCCTCCCCCTCACCACTCGCCTGCCTGCGGGACAGATCGCGAGACCCCAACCCAGAGAGCGAGCAACCCGTTGACGACTCCCCTCAAGATCCTGTTCATCGGCGACGTCGTGGGCTCGCCCGGCCGCAAGGCGCTCTCGCAGTTGCTCCCCCGCCTCATCCCCCGCTGGGGGATCGGGCTCGTCGTCTGCAACGCCGAGAACGCGGCCGGCGGATCGGGACTGACCCTGCGCTGCTTCGAGGAGCTGATCGACGCCGGCGTCGACGTCATGACGATGGGGGACCACGTCTATCGCAAGGACGAGATCTTCCAGGTCTACGACAAGTCGGATCGGGTGCTTCGACCCGCCAACTACCCCTCCGAGTCGCCGGGCCCCGACCTCGCCCTGGTCTCCGCCCGCGACGGGGCCCGGGCGGCGGTCTTCTCGGTGCTGGGCCGGACCTTCATGAAGCCGGTCGACTGCCCGTTCCGCGCCGCCGACCGGATGCTCGAACGCATCGGCGACTCCACGCGCGTCGTCCTGGTCGACTTCCACGCCGAGGCCACCAGCGACAAGCAGCTCCTGGGCCGGTATCTCGACGGGCGGGTCTCGGCCGTGCTCGGCACCCATACGCACGTCGCGACCGCCGACGAGCAGATCCTCCCCGGAGGAACCGCGTTTCAGTGCGACGTGGGCATGACCGGCCCGCACGACGGCGTCCTCGGGCGCCGTTACGACCGCGTCCTGAGCGCGACCTTGACGCTCGTGCCCTGCTACTTCGACGTGGCCGCGGGCGATCCTCGACTCAACGGCAGCCTCGTCACCGTGGACCCGTCGAGCGGCCGAGCCCTGGCGATCCAGCGGGTCAGCATCGGTCCCGAGGAGACCCAACGCATCCTCACGGGAGGCCAGGGCGGCCCGGCCCCCCCGACGCCTCCCCTGTCGGGAATCGAGCCGCCGGGATGATCGCCGCGCGCCTCACGCGCCGAGCCTGACCGTCAGCTTCCGCAGACGTTCGAGCCCGCGCGCGATCCCATCGGCGAACGCGTCCGGGTCGTCGAACCGGCGGCGCTCGAGGAACCTCCACCGAGTCCAACGCTCGCCGATCAGCACGTCGGCCGCGGCCTCGAAGGCGCTCTCTATTGATGGATGATTCGGATGAAGCGGCATGACGTCAGAATATGCCTTGATGGCTTCAAGCCGGAGCGCCTTGCTTTCGGGGAGGGGAAGCCACTCTCCGCTGAGCCGGGCCAGATCGGCGGCGACGGTCTCCACGTCCATCGCGCCGAAGTCGACCAGGCCGGTCACGCGGTCCCCCTCGAACAGGAAGTGCTCGGGGCGCGCGTCGCGAAGGCAGGGCTGAAGGGGGGAGACGAGCCGGGCGGCCTCCTCGATCACCTGGATCGCCGCGGGCGTCGTTCTTCGGGCCAGTCTCAGCCACTCCAGGGACGGCGGCAGGCAGGGGTCGTCGGCCTGGACGCTCAGAACGGCCTCGACGGCGTCGAACCCGCCGTGCAGCAGCCCGCGCAGCTCGTCGCCCCGGAGACGGAGGCCGGGACTCGGCCCGTCGACGGCTCCTCCAGAGAGCCGGGCGTGGAACGCGCCTATCGCCTGGAAGGCCGCGCGGACGCGCTCGACCCTTGGCGGTCGGATCGGGTCGGCCGCGCCGGAAAGCCAGGGGGTCGCCTCCCAGAAGGCTCCTTGAAGCTCCTGCACGGTTCGACCGTCCAAAGCAGGGAACGGCTGAGGGACGAACGGGAGGTCGGCGGCCTTGCGGAGCCAGCCGTGGATCGTCTCGACGCGCCCCCTGCCCTTCGTCGCCGCGGGCCAGGCTCTGATGAGACGTTCACCCGCCGCCGACGGGTACCGCCAGAGTCGCGAGCCGCTGAGGCCGCCGAACCCTCCCAACGGTTGAAGGACGCCGATCGGCTGGAGGTCCCGGCCGTATCTCTCAAGAAGCAGCCTCGGCGCGTCCGGCGTCATCGGGCGCTCGCATCGTCGGCCGCGATGCTCTGGGCCTGGAGGTCCAGGAGGGCGCGCTCGAACCGCGCGGAGACCCGCGCGAGCACTTCCTTGTCACCGGCCTGGGAGCGGCGGACGTCGGACATGTCGATGGGAGGACCGAACCGGACGCGGGAACGCGACCGCATCAGCAGCGATTGCGCGACGTCGGCGGTGAGGGGAGATCCGTAGATGTAAGCGGGAACGACCGGCGCGCCCGATCGCACGGCGACGAACGCCGCCCCCGAGAGGATCGGGCCCAGGGTTTTGCCGGCCGCCGGCGTGACCTTGCCCTCGGGGAAGATCGGCAGGACCTTGCCCTCGGAGAGCGCCCGGAGCGCGGCGCGAGTGGCCTGGATGTCGCGACCGTCGCGGTTGACCGGGATGCAGCCGATGCGGATGCAGAACGCGTGGACGATCGGCAGCTCGAAGAACTCGCGGGCGATCATGAAGCCGAGGACGCGGCGGCAACTGGATTGGAGCAGCAGATGGTCGATGCAGCAGGTGTGGTTGGCGATCAGCACGGCGGGGCCGGACTCGGGCAGCGGCGCCCATCCCTCGTGTCTCAGCCGGTGCCAGAACCAGGTGTAGAACCGCGTGACCATCCAGTAGAACGTGAGGTCGCCGTGGATTTCCGGCTTGAACTTCGCAGCGGCCGCA
>CALCIC010000592.1 GCA_937907405.1 uncultured Isosphaeraceae bacterium
CCCCGCCGATCGCCTCAAGTTCGCGGGGCGTGGGGGGGACGATCCGCGCGGCGCATCCAGACCTGCAAGCCGGGAGAGTCTGCGAATCTCCAGATCGCCGCGCTTTTCCCGAGCGGAGCGGGGAAATCGTCGTCCGGGCGGAGTAGACTGAACGCGAGTTCGCGCGCGGACGACAGCCGTCCGGTCCTGTTCCAGCATGATTTTCATGCGTCCGGCCGCCGATTCTCCCCCGCCGCCGGGGGCCCCTCGCGGCAGAGCTGCTTTTACCGAGGAATTCATGATCCGTACCTTGAGTCTGACGTGTTGGATGATCATGGCGTCGACGGCCCTTGGACAAGTTCCCGCGATCGAGACGACCATGGACCTCGTCGGACGATCGCGAGACGACGTGATCAACACTCCCGTCAACCAGGTCTTGACCCCCTTCGGCCGGCAGGTCGATCTGCCCGGACTGCGTCCCCAGGCGCTGGCGTTGTCCCCCGACGGCAAGCGTCTGCTCGTGTCGGGAAAAACGAGCGAGTTGCTCGTGATCGACGTCGATCAAGCGAAGGTCGCGCAGCGTATCGCCCTTCCCGGCGAGGACCAGCGCGAACCACCGGCCGTGGTTCAGCCGAACATCCTCAATCCCGATCGCAAGGGACAGGTCAGTTTCACGGGATTGACGTTCTCGCACGACGGGAGGCGCGTCTATCTGAGTAATGTGGACGGCTCGATCAAGATTTTCGCCGTGGCGGACGACGGCGCGATTCAACCGTCGCAGGTTTTCGCCTTGCCGGCGGCGAATGCTCCGCGACGCAAGCCGGAGATCCCCAGCGGACTGGCGTTGTCGGACGACGACGCGCGGCTTTACGTGTGCGGCAACCTCTCCAACAAGCTTTTGGAGTTCAACACCGCCGACGGCGCGCTGCTTCGCTCGTGGGACGTGGGCGTCGCTCCCTACGACGTCGTGCTCGCCGAGGGAAAGGCCTTCGTCAGCAACTGGGGGGGCCGACGTCCCGGCCCGGGCGATCTGACCGGACCGGCCGGGCGAGGGACCGAGGTGCGCGTCGACCCGGTCCGGCACATCGCCAGCGAGGGCTCGGTGAGCATCATCGACCTCGCGGGGAACCGCGTCTCGCAAGAACTGTTGACGGGCCTGCACGCCTCGGCCTTGGCCGTCTCGCCGGACCGCCGGTTCGTCGTCTGCGCCAATGCGGGGAGCGATCACCTGAGTCTGATCGACGTCGCCAAGGAAACGGTCGTGGAAACGGTGTGGACGAAGAACAAGCCGTCCGATCTGTTCGGGGCGTCCCCCAATGCGCTGGCGTTCGATGATTCCGGTCGCCGGCTGTTCGTCGCGAACGGCACCCAGAACGCCGTCGCCGTTTTGAAGTTCGATCCCGACGACAAGGGGGACACGAAGCTCGAAGGGCTGGTCCCCGCCGGTTGGTTTCCGGGAGCGATCGTGTTCGACGCGAGACGCAAGGCGCTGTGCGTCGCCAATATCAAGGGGTTGCCGCCTCATCCGAAGACGCAGAAGGATGGAAAGAAGGGTTTCAACTCGCATCACTATCATGGGTCGGTGTCTCTGATGCCGTTGCCGTCCGCGGACGACCTGCCCAAGCTTTCGGAGCGGGCCGCCAGAAACGTCCGTCGCGGCGCGATCGACCAGGCGGCGCTGCCCCCCCGTGAGAATCAGCCGCCGCGGGCCGTCCCCGAACGGATCGGCGAGCCCAGCCTGATCGAGCACGTCGTCTATGTGATCAAGGAGAACCGGACTTACGATCAGGTCCTCGGCGCGATCCAGCGCGGCCGAGGTCAGGCCGACCTGTGCATCTTTGGACCGGAAGTCACGCCGAATCAGTACAAACTGGTCGACGAATTCGTCCTCCTCGACAATACGTACTGCGCCGGCATCCTGAGCGCGGACGGCCATCAATGGAGCACGACGGCCTTCGCCACGGATTACATGGAGAAGAGCTTCGCCGGGTTCCCGCGCAGCTATCCGGACGGCATGGGAGAGGACGACAAGGACGCCCTGGTCTATTCCCCCGCCGGCTTCTTATGGGACAACGTCGTCGCCCACAAGAAGACGATCCGCAATTACGGCGAGTTCATGGGCCCGAAGGTTCGCTGGCGCGACGAGGCCAGGAAGGGGGCGCCCGACTTTCTCGCCTGCTACCGCACCTGGAAGGGAGAGTCCACGGACGTCGTTTTCGAGAGCGAGCCGTCGGTGGAGTCGATTCGCCCCTTCTCTCCCACGGACTACGTCGGTTGGGAAATGGCGGTCCCCGACCAGTTTCGCGCGGACTTCATCATCCGAGAGCTCAAGGAATTCGAGAAGAAAGGGGAGTATCCGAACCTGGTGATCATTTGCTTGCCCAACGATCACACCAGCGGCACGAAGCCCGGCAGCCCCACTCCGGCGGCATGCATGGCAGACAACGATCTGGCGTTCGGGCGAATCGTCGAGTCGCTCAGCCATTCCCGATTCTGGGACAAAATGGCCGTCCTGGCGATCGAGGACGACCCCCAGGCCGGCTGGGATCACGTCAGCGGGTATCGCACGACGGCCTACTGCGTCAGCCCCTACGCAAAACGAAATGCGGTGGTCAGCACCCAGTACAACACGACGAGCGTCATCCGCACGATCGAGCAAATCCTCGGGCTGCCGCCGATGAACCAGTTCGACGCGAGCGCCACGCCGATGTTCGATTGCTTCACGGACGAGCCGGATTTCACGCCGTATACATCGGTCCCCAACCGGATCCCGCTGGACCAGATGAACCCCGATCCTCGGGCGATTCGGGATGCGGCGATCCGGCAAGACGCCCTCGTCTCCGCCCAGCTCAATTTCCGCGAAGTCGACAAGGCGCCGGAAGACGTCCTGAACCGCATCCTCTGGCGGGCCCGGAGAGGCTCGGCGATTCCTTACCCGGAATGGGCGGTCGGTCTCGCGGACGACGACGATGATTAAGCCCATCGTCCGGCTCGCCGACGTCGGCGCGCCCATGCCGAATCGCAACCGCTCACGCCCCGGCGGAGTGGGT
>CALCIC010000593.1 GCA_937907405.1 uncultured Isosphaeraceae bacterium
TGCTAGTGGAGATCGATTTCATGCCACATCCGAAGAGATTCTGGACGCTCGCGGTTCCCGGCGTCCTGCTTCTGGGGGGCGCGGTGGTCGCGCCGTTCGCGGTCAGCACGTCGCCGACGCTGGCGGCCGTCCAGGACGAGCCCAACAAGCCCGCCGACGAAGACCCGGCGAGCCCCTCCGAATTGTTCTGGCAACGCTCGGACCCGAGCCTGATCGACGACGAGCCGATGAAGGTGGAGGTTCCCAAGGGGTTGCCGCCGCTCACCCCCAAGGTCGTGGTGCCGGCCTACAACCCGATCACCAAGGGCAAGTATGAACTGGGCCGCCAGCTCTACTTCGACCCCCGGCTCTCGGGCAACGGCGAGGTGAGTTGCGCGACCTGCCACAACCCGGACAAGGGCTGGTCGGACGGCGGCAAGGTCTCGACGGGCATCCACGGCCAGACCGGCAACCGCAGCGCGCCGACGGTCTTCAACACGGCCTACGGCAAGAGCATGTTCTGGGACGGCCGCTCCCCCTCGCTGGAGGGCCAGGCCCAGGGGCCGATCATCAACCCGATCGAGATGGGGATGCCCAAGCACGAGAACGTGGTCCGCAAGGTTCGCGAGGTCCCCAGCTACAACGAGCAGTTCAAGAAGGTGTTTGGAACCAAGCCGACGCTCGACGGGATCGCCAAGGCGATCGCCACGTTCGAGCGGGTCGCGGCCCTGTCCGGGAACTCGAAGTTCGACAAGTACAACGCCGGCGACAACGACGCGCTCAATCTGAACGAGAAGCGCGGCATGGTCTTGTTCGGACTTCGGCTCAACGCCGACGATGAGACGGAGACGGGCGTCGAGCTTCAGAAGGCCAAGTGCACCCTCTGTCACGTCGGGCCGAACTTCACCAACGAGCAGTATCACAATCTGGGCGTCGGCTGGGACGAACAGAACAAGAAGTTCCTGGACCCCGGGCGCTGGGCCCCCGAGCCGATCGGCGAGAAGTCGGACGCCTCGTTCGGCGCGTTCAAGACGCCGACGGTTCGCAACGCCGCCCTGACGGGCCCTTACATGCACGACGGCAGCATGGCGACCCTTGAAGAAGTGATGGATCACTACAACAAGGGGGGCACGCCCAACCCGTCGCTCGACGTCGACATGAAGCCGCTCAACCTGACCCCACAGGAATCGGCCGACGTGGTCGCTTTCATGAAGGCCCTGACCGGCGAGCACAAGTCGACCGCCGAACTTCTGCCCACGCTGCCGCCGGACCCCGACGGCAAGGTCCCCGACCCCCGCGCCGCGCTCAACACGCCCAAGAAGAAGATCCAGGGGGCCGGTCCGCACCCGGCGCCGGCTTCCTGAGTCGGTCGACCGCCGGCCGGAGCCGATCCACGACGGAGCCCGAGGCCCTCTCATCGCGAGGGCCCCGGGCTCTCTTTCTTGGGGGAGCGATTCGGGCGGTTCGGCGTGGTAGGATGGGAATTCGTCTCGGTTCACGATCACCGCGGAGACCCCTTGCCTCGGGGTCGAGAGCCCCCGATGAAACACGACGTCCCGTTCCCGAAATCCGTCCTGATCGGCTGTCTCGCCGTCTTGCTGCTGGTCTTCTTCCACCGCGTCTTGCTCAACGACCACCAGTTCGCCTATCGCGACTCGGCGCACTATTACTACCCGCTCTACCAGCGGGTGCAGAGCGACTGGAACGCCGGCCGCTGGCCTCTCTGGGAGGCCGAGGAGAACGCGGGGATGCCGCTGCTGGGCAATCCCACGGCGGCGGTGCTTTATCCGGGAAAGCTGATCTACGCGGCGCTCCCCTACGCGTGGGGGGCCCGGATCTACATCCTCGCCCACATCGTGCTGGCGTTCGCGGGGATGGCGGCCCTGATGCGGTCGTGGCGCGCGAGCTGGACCGCGGCCGGCCTGAGCGCCCTGGCCTACACGTTCGCGGGGCCGATCCTCTTTCAGTACTGCAACGTCATTTATCTGGTGGGAGCGGCCTGGCTCCCCCTGGGAGTGCTGGCCGCCGACCGCTGGGTCCGACTGGGGAGCCGCCGGGCGCTGCTCGGCCTGGCGTTCGTGCTGGCGATGCAAACCCTCGGCGGCGATCCCCAGGCGGCGTACCTGCTCGGGCTTTGCGCCTGCGGCTACTCCGTCGGCGTCGCCTGGACGGGGGGGCGAGGACTTGCCGAGGAGCCCGCGTCCGCGCGCGAGAGGTCGCGCTGGTGGATTTATCCGCTGATCGTCGTCGGCCTTGCCGCATGGGTCGTGATCGCGCTGGAGATGGCCCGGTACTTGCCGGGCTTGCGACCGGTTCGACCCGTCGAGAAGCCGACGCCGCCGTTGCCCTGGATGCGCTGGGCGTCGCTCGCGGTCGCGGCCGCCTGGGGGATCGGCGGGGCGGCCTTCCTCGTCAGACGGCGGAAGGCGAGGCGCGACACGGCCCTTGAACGCCTGGTTTTCGGGCTGGCGGCCGCGGCGGGATTGGCCTTCCTGCTGACCGCCGCGCAGCTTTTGCCGGTGGTCGAGTTCACGCAGCGGACGGTTCGAGCGGCGGAGGAGGGGCCGCACGACGTCTATCCGTTCAGCGTCGAGCCGATCCGCCTGGTCGAATTGATCTGGCCGAACTTCTTCGGCTCCTACTTCAGCGGCAACGCGAACTGGATGGACCTGATCCCGCTGTCGAAGATGCGGGCCAAGATCTGGGCGCCCACGCTTTACATGGGCTGTTTCGTCCTGGTCCTCGCCCTCCGCGCGTTTTCGATCCGTCGTGGCTCGGCGTGGCGG
>CALCIC010000594.1 GCA_937907405.1 uncultured Isosphaeraceae bacterium
AACCGCCAGTGCGGATACCGGGTCGGGAACCCGCCGAACGCGGCGATCTCCGAGATCTCCTCGTAGTCGAGGACCTCGAAGATCGTCTCGTAGAAGTCGAGCCCGTACGACCTCGCGTGCGCCTCGGTCTCCAACTGGATCGCGCGGAGGTTTGCGGGCAGGTTGTGCGTGTTGACGGTCGACATGAGACGGGTCTCTCGCTTGCCTGTGGTGGATTCAGTCAATCGGGATTCGACTTCGACGCCTTCAACCTCGGTGCGACGACCTCGCGGACCCAGCGCTGGACGGCCTTCATCCAGGCCGTTTCGCTCCCATCGATCTCCTTCGTCGCCCATTCGTGGACCTCGGCGGCCGAGACGGGGAGCGCCCGGCTCGACTCGGCCGGCTCGTAATCGCCGGAGGGCTGAAGGACCAGGATGGTCAGCGCGCGGCGGTCGGCGATCCAGACCTCGGGGACTCCGAATCGCCGATACACTTCGACGGCGGCGTCGGCCTTGTGGGTCCAGACGGCTTCGACGACCAGGTCGGGGGGGGGGGCGACTTCCAGATCGATCTCGGTGTTCCCCCGAATCCTGGCTTCCGACGCGAAATAGTACGATTCATCCGGTTCCACCCCCCCCGCTTTCGAGCCGCGCCGGAACGTCGTGCTTCTCGCGGGGGCGCAGGGGACGTCCAGTTCCAGGACAAGGAGTTCAATGAACATACCAAGTCGTTTCGCCAGGCGGTCGTGGGAGTACGAGGGAGACATGAGGAAGAGGCTCCCGTCGAGATAGACCATCCTGGGCGCGCGGCGTTCGCCTCGGATCTTGAGGATCGACTCGTAGCCCGCCCAGTCGACGTCGTGGAGGACGACGGCGGGCTCGGCGGCTTCGCGGGTTTTATCGAGCGTCGCGGTCGTCATGACGTGGGCCTCGGTTGGGAGTCGGCCGGAAACCAGGGGTTGCGGGAGGACGTCGAACCAGGCCGTCGCCGGGCCGCCTCACCGTCCTCGTCCCAGGAATTCCTTGATCGAGTCGTAGATCCCTTCCTTGTTACGTATTTCGGACAGGGCCATGTTCGGGACTTCGTCGAACGCTTCTTCGAGTTCGCGGTAGAATTCGCCCGATCCGTAGGGGCTTTCGACCTGGCCGTAGCAGAACAGGTTGCACTTGGGGAGGATCTGGTCGCGGAGCAGGTTGATGCACAGGCGGTTGTCCTCTCCCCAGTTGTCGCCGTCGGAGAAGTGCAGGACGTAGACGTTCCAGTCGATCGGCGGATGGGACTCGTCGATCAACTTGTTGGCCAGGTCGTAGGCCGAGCTGATCCGGGTGCCGCCGCTCTCTCGGGTGTGGTAGAACGTGTGCTCGTCGACCTCGCGGGCGACGGCGTCGTGGATGATGTACCGGGTCGTCACGCCGTCGTACTGGCTCTTGAGCCAGGTGTCGATCCAGAACGCCTCGGTCCGGACGATCTCCTTCTGGTCGTCGGTCATCGAGCCCGAGACGTCCATCAGGTAGAGGATCACGGCGTTGAACTGGGGGGAGGTGATCGGGTTCCACGACCGATAGAGCTTGTCCTCGCGGATCGGGATCACCAGCGGGTCGCGGGGGTCGTACTGGTTGGAGGCGATCTGCCGCTTGAGGGCCTTCTTGTAAGTCCGTTTGAAGTGGCGGAGACTCTCGGGGCCGGCCTGGCGGATGCCCGTGTACTTATCCTTCTCCTCGACGATGTTGGCGCGCCCCTTGGGCTCGATCCGGGGCAGCGCGAGTTCCTCGCCGAGGATCTGCGCCAGGTCGTCGAGGGTCAACTCGACTTCGAGGATGTGGTGGCCGGGGGCCTCGCCGGCGCCCTGCCCGGGTTCGCCGTCGCCGGACCGACCGATCGGCGTCCCTACGTCGCCGGGCCCCTGCCCCACCCCCCCTCGGTTCTTGTCGCCGTAGCGGAACTCGGGGATCTCGATTTGGGGGAGCGGGATCGACACGTACTCGCCGCCCGTCTTGCCGATCAGCTCGCCGTGCGTGATGTACTTGCGCAGGTCGGACTTGATCTTCCCGCGGACGATCTGCTTGAACCGGTTGGAATCTCGATCGATTTTTCGGACCACGGCTCCATCACCCCCCGCCGCTCTCTTGGGTTTGTTTGTCGAGAAACCCCGACGCGTCGACCGCGCCTGGATCGACCCGACCCCGACCTGTTCGCTTTACGTCGGCGAGGTCGGTCATGCTCGTTGGTCGGCCGGATCGAATCGTTTCCTCCTCGATCGCGCGAGCCTCGGCTCCGCGACGGACCCCTTCGGCGCAGGCCCGGCGGCCCGCCCCGGAGCGATCGACGATCCGACCGACGTTCAGATGGCAAAGATCAGGTTGTGCGCACGCGGGTGCGGATCGGGGGGCGACGGGTCGCGGGCCGGCGTCGATGAAGAGGAGGGGTGACGAGGCCGTCGTTGGCGACGGCCGCGATCCCGGCTTCCGATCCCAAAAGAGGCGTTCGATTCCAACAACGAAATTGTAGGCCCCGACGGCCGCTCGATTCAAGGACGGTTTCGGAGTTCAGCCGCCGAGCCAGGCGGCGGCGCGAACTCCGAGGCGGCTAATGGCCGCCCCGCTTGACGTCGCCTCGGGCGAAGATGCTGGCGACGTAGTTGAGCACGTCGGTCGCCGAATCCTCGTCGTAGCCGTAGTTGCGGATCAACCGCGACTTGACGATGTCGATCTTTTCCTGGGTGTCCTTGTCGACCACGCTCGACACCAGGCTCGTCAGCTTGATCGTGTCCTTCTGGTCCTGGAACAGCTTCAACTCAAGGGCCTTCTGGAGTCGCTCGTTGGTCCGGTAGTCGAACTTCTTGTCGTCCAGCGCCAGGGCGCCGATGTAGTTCATGATCTCGCGGCGGAAGTCGTCCTTGCGGC
>CALCIC010000595.1 GCA_937907405.1 uncultured Isosphaeraceae bacterium
GCCCTCAATGCATACCCGGATCACGATCTTGCCGAAGTGCGAGCCGCTCGCCATGTGCCGCAGCGCGTCGGGGGCGTCGGCGAACGGGAAGACGCGGTCGACGACGGGTTTGATCCCGCCGACGTCGATTGCGCGGCTCATCTCCTTGAACATCGCCGTGGAGCCGACGTAGATCCCCTGAACCTTGACCGATCGCATCAGGATCGAGATCGGATCGATCCGACCCTGGCCCGACAGCACGCCGATCAAGGCGATGGTACCGCCGGTTCGCACCGCGCGGAGCGATTTCGGGAACGTCCCGGCGCCGCCGACCTCGACGACGACGTCCACGCCCACGCCGTCGGTCAGCTCGCGGACCTTGTCTTCCCAGTCGGGCTCGGTCCTGTAATTGATCATGTGCGTGGCGCCGAGTTGATGCACCCGGCTGAGCTTGGCGTCGCTGCTGGACGTGGCGATGACCCGCGCTCCGGCGTGGCTGGCGAATTGGACCGCGAAGATTGAGACGCCTCCGGTTCCGAGCGTCAGCACGGTGGCCCCCGGCTTGACCGTCCCGGCGTGAAACAGACTGTGCCAGGCGGTGACCCCCGCGCAGGGGAGCGTGGCGGCCTCCTCGAAGCTGAGCCGTTCGGAGATGCGAACAAGGCCGGCCTCGGGCGCCACGACCTCCTCGGCGAGCACCCCCGACGCCTCGCCGCCGAGCGCTGATCTGACCTTGTGATCGTCGACCGGGCCGTCGATCCAGCCCGGCATGAAGTTGGCGGCCACGCGGTCGCCGACCTGAAACCTCGACGTTCCCGGACCGCACGCGACGATTTCGCCCGCGGCGTCGGAGACGGGGATCGTCGGCAACTTGAGCTTGGGGTTGTAGATCCCGTTGGCGATCAGCAAGTCCCGGTAATTGATCGACGCGGCGCGGACCCGGATCAAAACCTCTCCCACGCCCGGCGTGGGGGACGGCAGGTCTTCCAGCTTCCAACCGTCGGGACCGGAAAAGGCGTGCAATCGGTAAGCTTTCATGGAGTCACTCCTCGCGTGCGTGCTCGTTCCATCCGTCGCCCTCGCGGCCGTCTCAAGGGTAACGTCTTCGTCTCGGCCCTCGCCACTGCCGACTGGCCCCGTGTGAACGCGGGCTGCTAGGATGTCGGTTTCGCCGCGGCCCGTCCCGAACTCGTCTCATCTCATGGCTGATTCTTGATGCCGGTCGTCCGCCTCCTCCGACCCTGGTTCGCATTCGGGCTGTTGGCGCTGGTCGTCGTCGGTCCGATCGCCGCGTTGTGCTCGGCCGCCGTCCTCGATCGAGGTCCGGAGGGGGGCGCGCGGGCGTCGATCTTTTCGGTGGCGATCACCGCCCTCGACCCGTTCGTCTGGACCTGCACGCGGAACAGCCTCATTGCAGCGGGCGCGGTCGCGGTGGTCTCGATGATCCTCGGACTCTACATCGGGCGGCTGATCGGCGACTGGAGATTCCCGGCGCGGCCGATCCTGCTCGCCGCGCTGACCGCGTCGGCGGTCGCGCCGCCGGCCGTCGTCGCGTTGGGGATCTCAGTGATCTTCGGGGGTGGAGGCGGCGCGTCGATGGACTGGGTGGACCGACTCGGCCGAGTGGGTCGGTTCGTGCCGTCGGACTGGGGATGGTACGCGTGGTGCTGGTCGGCCCTGGTTCAAGGAGGTTCGATCACGGCACTCTCCTGCCTGTCGGCGCTGCGGCGTCTCGACCCGGCCTGGCGCGACGCCGCCCGACTTGTGGGGGGCTCGCGCGGCAGGGTTTGGCGGAAGTTGAACTGGCCGCTGGTGCGCCCCGCGCTCGCCAGATCCGCGGGGCTGGTGTTCGTGCTTACCGTCGCCGACCCCGGCGCGCCGATGATCCTCGGCCTGCGGCGGACGCTCGGCTACCAGATCATCGTCAACGGACTGCGCGACGACCCGTTCCCCAGGATCGCGGTCCTGGCCCTGATCGCCGTGGCGGTCAGCATCGTGGCGCGAGCCGCTTTGAGCGGTTGGGCGGGACCTGAGCCGTCGCTCGGCGCCGCCGGCGGTCGTCCGATGCGCGTGGGCTCGCGGCGCAGGGGCGCGATCGGAGCGTTGGCGGCCGGGCTCTGGCTCGCCTTCGCGGGGCTGCCGATCCTTGCTCTTTTCCTGGAATCGATTCAAGACCAGGCGTCGGTCGGCGTCGGGTCGTTGGCGGGGCGTCTGTTCGATCCGGCGGTCGGCTCGCTCCTCGGACGTTCCGCATGGCTGGGCGCGGGCGTTTGCTTGCTGTTCGCGGTCTCCGGCCGGCTGGCCCGATCGTTGCCGTCGGCCTCGTCAAGCGCGGCGTCGAAGTGGCTTTCGGCTCTGCTGCACGCCGGGTTCGCGCCGCCGCTCGCGCTGGGAGTCGCGGCGCTTTGCCTGCCCTGGCTGGCCGGCCTGGCGGTCGAGACGCTCGACGGCGGGTCGCCTCGCGGAGTGTTCTTGATAGCCCGTCAGGCCGCGGCCGTCGTTGCGTCCGATGCGTTCCGGCTCGTGCTCCCGGCCGTCGGCGTCTGGCTGGCGACGATCCCGACCTTGCTCGCCGCGTGGGAAGGGGGATGGGGGTCGGACCAGGCCCGGGAAGACGGGATCGCGTCGGCGGTCCTGGCCGGAGCGGGTTGGACCCGGGCGCACCGGCTGGCGAGCGCCTGGAGCCGGACGAACGCGTTGCGGCGGCTGGCGCTCACGGCCTGCCTGGCTGCGACCAACATCGCGCCGGCGCTCTTGCTCGCGAACCGGGCGGGGGACCGAACGCTCGGCCCGGCGATCCTGCTGTTTCACGACGACCCGGAATTCGGCCTCGGCCCGGCGTCCTTGCTGGCGATCGCGGCCCTGGCGGTGAACGTCGCGGTCGCGTTCCTTTGCTCGCCGGCTCGACTCGCCCCCCGACTCGGCGGATAGTCCACTCGACGCATGAGCATCTGGACGCGTAAAATCGAGTGAGTCTCGACACGACAACCTTGCCTTTGGGGAGAGGGCCGCGCCAAGGCCCGGATAGCTTGATGGACACGGCGAAACTGGCGCTCGAGGACGGCTCGGTTTTCACAGGTCGCGCCTTCGGCGCGCGGGGCGAGGTCGATGGCGAGGTCGTCTTCAACACGAGCATGACCGGCTATCAAGAGATCCTGACCGATCCGTCGTACCACGGTCAGATCGTCGCCATGACCTATCCCGAGATCGGCAACTACGGCGTCAACGCCGAGGACGCCGAGAGCGGCCAGCCCTGGGTGCGCGGGTTCGTCATCCGCGAGTTGAGCAGCCGGGTCAGCAACTTTCGGGCGCACGAATCGCTCGAATCGTACCTGGAGAAGAGCCGCATCATCGGGCTCGCCGGGATCGACACCCGCGCCCTCGTCCGACTGATCCGGGTCCAGGGGGCGCTCAAGGGGATCTTGTCGACGACCGACCTCGACGACGGCAGCCTCGTCGACAAGGCCCGCAAGAGCCCCGGAATGCTCGGCCGCGATCTGGCTCGCGAGGTCATGCCGCGCGAGACGGCCGTCTGGGAGCCTGGCCTGATGCGCGACTTCATCTTCGACTCGTCGGGAAAGGACCGCGTCGCCAGGGCCGACAAGGCCGCCGACGCCAGGCGTCCGCACGTCGTGGCGCTCGACTACGGAATGAAGTGGAACATCCCGCGCCACCTGATCGATATCGGCTGTCGGGTCACCGTCGTCCCCGGCTCGGCCTCGGCCGACGAGATCCTTGAGCACCAGCCCGACGGCCTGTTCCTCTCGAACGGCCCCGGAGACCCCGGGCCGCTGACCGAGGAAACGGAAACCATCAAGACGCTGATTCGCAAGGCCGCCGACGCGCGCGGCGTGCCGATCTTCGGCATCTGCCTCGGGCACCAACTGCTGGGCCAGGCGTTCGGCGCCGACACGTTCAAGCTCAAGTTCGGCCACCGAGGCGCGAACCATCCGGTTCGCAACGAGGCGTCGGGAAGGGTCGAAATCACGACCCAGAATCACGGCTTCGCGGTCGACCCCAGCACCCTCCCCGCCGACGTGGTCGCCAGCCACGTCAATCTGAACGACCAGACCCTCGAAGGCTTGCGGCACACCCGGCTGCCGGTCTTCGGCGTCCAATACCACCCAGAAGCCTCCGCCGGCCCCCACGACAGCCAGTACCTGTTCGCCGAATTCCGCGCGGCGATGGGCTGAAGCCGGCTCGCAAATCAGGGCGGGACCATCGGATCATCTGGAATTCGGCGCCTCTGGAGGCGGACTTTTCGCCTTGGGGGTTCGGGGGTCATTGACGCCCCGCGACGCCGTCGCTATCGTGTAACTTTACGATGCCAAGCGATCGTTCCGGTCGCTGTTCGCTACTCGGAGTGTGTCGCCGTGGGCTCGACTTGCGTGGTGGGTCTCCAGTGGGGAGACGAGGCCAAGGGTAAGATCGTCGACTTGTTGTGCGACAATCACGACGTGGTCGTGCGCTATCAAGGCGGCGCGAACGCGGGGCATACGGTCGTCCACGAAGGGGTGACGTACAAGCTCTCACTGGTTCCGACGGGCGTGCTCCGCGAAGGGGTCGAGGCGGTCATCGGCAACGGGGTGGTGGTTCACCCTCCGGCCCTGCTGAAGGAGATCGCCAGCCTGTCCGCGCAGGGGGTCGATTTCAAGGGACGGCTGCACATCAGCGACCGCGCCCATGTGATTCTGCCGTATCACCTCGCCGAGGAACGGTTGACCGAGGAGTCGACGTCGGCCGCCGATCATCTGGGGACGACCCGACGGGGGATCGGGCC
>CALCIC010000596.1 GCA_937907405.1 uncultured Isosphaeraceae bacterium
CGGCCGTCTTCCGCGAACGTCTGGCGCGGATCGTCGACTACAAGAATCGGCTGCTTAACGCGATGCTGCCGGATTTCGAGCCCTTGGACGACGAGAAGGTCGCCGAGGAATATCTCGGTTACGCCGAACAGCTTCGGCCTTTCGTCGCCGATACGACGAGCTGGCTGCACGAGGCCGTGGCGCGGGGGCGGCGGCTGATGTTCGAGGGCGCGCAGGGTTCGCTGCTCGACGTCGACCACGGGAGCTATCCGTACGTCACCAGCTCCAGCAGCAGCGCGGTGGGCGTGGCGGCGGGCTCGGGGGTGCCGTCGCGGTACATCGACCGCTGGATCGGCGTCGTCAAGGCGTACACGACGCGCGTCGGCGGCGGCCCGTTTCCGACCGAGCAGGACAACGCGATCGGCGAGCGCATCCGCCAGATCGGCCGTGAGTACGGAACGGTCACCGGCCGTCCTCGGCGGTGCGGCTGGTTCGACGCCGTCGCGGTCCGCTACTCGGCCGGCGTCAGCGGCACGACCGAACTGGCCGTGATGCTCCTCGACGTGCTCAGCGGGTTCGAGGAACTGAAGGTCGCGGTCGCCTACGAGACCGAGGACGGCAAGAAGGTCGAGTCCATGCCGGCGTCGCTGGTCGACCTTGAGCGATGTTCGCCGGTCTACGAGACGGTGCCGGGTTGGTCGGAGGATCTGACCGCCGCCCGACAATGGAGCGACCTGCCGGTTCAAGCTCGCGACTACGTCGGTTTCCTGAGTCGCCAGGTCGGCGTGCCGGTTTCGATCGTCTCGGTCGGCCCGGATCGGAAGCAGTCGATCATGGTTCCGAAGGACTGACGACATCCCGATCGACTTCGCGAACCGCGCGGACGGCCGCGCGGGGCGACGTGGATTCCCCGAACGGAATGGACTCAGAGACACCCATGCGAGAAGCAGAACCGCAACCGCCGCTGAAGACCACCGAGGAAGGCATGGCCCGCCTGGACGCCTGGGGATTGAAGCCCGAGCAACTTCCGCGTCACGTCGCGATCATCATGGACGGCAACGGTCGGTGGGCGCAGAGCCGCGGTTTTCCGCGAATCGTCGGCCACCGTCGGGGAATCCAGAGCGTCCGAGCCGTGGTCGAGGAGGGATGCCGCCTCGGGCTCGAACAACTCACGCTGTATTGCCTCTCCGTCGAGAACTGGAAGCGTCCGCCTCGCGAGCTTCGGTTCTTGATGCGGCTGCTCCGCCACTTCCTCTCGGTCGAGCGGGCCGAGTTGATGGAGCAGAACGTCAGGCTGGCGATGATCGGTCGGCGAGAGGGGCTTCCCGACGACGTGCTGGCCGAGTTCGACCGCACCGCCGAGGCGACCGCCGGCAACACCGGGATGACTCTCCGCCTGGCCGTCAACTACGGCGGCCGTACCGAGATCGCCGACGCCGCCAGGCGGTTGGCCGAAGACGTCCGCGCCGGCAAGCTTGATCCGTCGCAAGTCGATGAATCGCGATTCGCCGGGTATCTCGACACCGCCGGTGCAAGCGACCCCGACCTCCTGATCCGGACGGCCGGAGAGATGCGGATCAGCAATTTCCTGCTCTGGCAGGTCTCGTACACGGAACTCTGGGTGACGCCGACGCTCTGGCCCGACTTCCGGGGCTCCGACCTGCTCCAGGCTTGCTCGGATTACGCGGCGCGGGAACGGAAGTTCGGCGGCTTGCCCGTCTCGACACTGGCCGCGGGCACGACGACGGTCTAATATAGGTCGGATGGGCTCGAATCACGAGATCATCGAGACGCGGGACGATCCTTCTCCTGACGACTCACCTTGAACCTTCCCCTCCTCGTCTTTTCTTGGCGGTCATGCTCGGAACCCGTGTCGTCAGCGGCGTCCTCCTGGTCGCCGCGTTAGTCCTGCTGCTGTACATCGACCAGTGGCTCGCCCCCTGGCATCTGCTCTGGTTCGCCCTGACCGCTCTGGCGATGGGGCTGGGCGCCCTCGAATTCAGCAGTCTGCTGGAAGAGACTCCCTGCCGGCCCTCCACTCGCGCGGTGCTGGGGGGGGTGGCGGCCGTGCTGGTGGCGAACTGGATTCCCCACGTCTCGAATGTGGTGGGCGACTCGGACCGGCTCTCGGGCCTGGTCCACGAGCCCAACGCGGCGGTCGCCGTCTTGGCCTGGCCGTTCCTCAGCTTCGTCGGCGTGTTGATGGTGACGTTCGTCGCCCAGAGCATCAAGTTCGAGACGCCGGGGGGAGCGGTCGCGACGATCGCCGGCACGCTCCTGGTCGTCGCCTACATCGGACTTCTGGGCAGCTTCATCGTACAATTTCGGTGGTTCGACGGCTGCAAGCATGGTTTGATCCCTCTCGCGTTCCTGATCGCGACCGCGAAGGGCGCCGACGTCGGCGCGTACACGGTGGGGCGGATCGCTGGCAGGCATAAGCTCTGGCCGGCGGTGAGCCCCAACAAAACGGTGGAAGGGGCCGTCGGCGGCCTCGGATTCGCCTGCCTTGCGGCGCTGATCGTGGAAACGGTCACGGTTTACTCAGGCAGCGTCACGGGCGTGGGATGGGGGGGGGCGGCGGTGTTCGGCGTGGTGGTCGGCGTGGTCGCTCAGGTCGGGGATCTCATGGAGTCGATGATCAAGCGGGACTGCCGGCGGAAAGACGCGTCGGCCGTCGTCCCGGGGTTCGGCGGGGTTCTCGACGTCCTCGATTCGCTGCTGTTCGCCGCGCCGGTCGCCTACGGGCTCTGGCTTTTCCTGGGACCGTGAGCCCGGGTTGAGGGCGGTCTCGGCGATATTGAATTCGGCGCGCATCTGATATCATAATAGGAAGCAGCAAGGCGAAAACGGCCGGGCCGGACGCGGGGCGTGTCGTAGCAGGGGTTGGGCCGTTGAAAGGGGAGGTATGCCGGAAATCACCATCGCGCTCGACGGGCAGGACGAGGAGCTTGCGGTTTTTGGAAGCCGCGACCAACACCTCCGCCAGATTCGAGACGCTCTCGGTGTGAAGGTGCTGGCCAGGCACGGCGAAGTCCGGATCGAGGGCGACGGCGACCGCGTCGAACAGGCTCGCGAGATCTTCGAGGGTCTGCGCTCGCTCTACCGGGTGCGACGGACGGTCCTCTCGGGGGACGTCGCCGAGATCATCGACCGGGTCGTGCGGATCGACGAATCACTCCCCGCCGGCACGGTGGAGATCCGCGAGGGCAACCGCGTGGTCCGCCCGCGCACCGACGGCCAGAACCGCTATCTCCAGGCGCTTCGCGACAGTTCGCTGGTGTTCTGCATCGGTCCGGCGGGGACGGGCAAGACCTATCTCGCCGTGTCGATGGCCGTGGCGTCGCTCCGCCAGGGACGCACCAAGAAGATCGTCCTCGTCCGACCGGCCGTCGAGGCCGGCGAGCATCTCGGGTTCCTGCCCGGCGACCTTGAGGCCAAGATCAATCCCTATCTTCGCCCGTTGCTGGACGCGCTCCACGACCTGATCCCCTATGATCAAATCCGCCGTTACATCGACAACGACCTGATCGAGATCGCCCCGCTGGCTTACATGCGAGGTCGGACGCTGAACGACGCGGTGATCATCCTCGACGAGGGTCAGAACGCGACCATCCCGCAGATGAAGATGTTTCTGACCCGGATGGGTCAGAACGCCCGGATCGTGGTCACGGGCGACGTGACCCAGGTCGACCTGCCGGCCGAGACGAAGAGCGGGCTGGCCGACGCGGTGGAGCGGCTTTCCGAGATCCCGGGCGTCGCCGCCGTGATCCTGAATCGATCCGACATCGTCCGACACCCCCTGGTGCAGGCGATCGTCGACGCCTACGAGACGGTCGAGACGCCCCGAGCGGCCGAGTCCGGCGGCGCGGGGGGGGCCGCGGCCATGCCGGCCTCCGCGGCATCGGAGCAAGAGGGTTGAACCATTTCGTCGCAGTCCGAGTTGTTGGATCGTCGATCGCGTCGACGAGGCGCATCGGGAGCCGCGTGGCCCCGGCGCAGTTCCGCGTGGCCCGCCTCCGGGCGGTCGACCACGGCGCTTTGAGTCGCATCCATGAGCATAGGTAAGCGTCGTCCCAGGACGAGTCGAGCCCAGCTTCGAGCTTTCCCCGGCGCCACGTTGCAGCAGGGCCGACTTGCTAGGCAGCGCGCCCGATTCGCCAGCCTGTCGCTGGTCGCCCTGACCGTGCTGGCGGTCTCGGCGATCGTGCACGGCTCGGGCCCGGCTTTCACCTATCGGCTGGGCCAGCGTCCCGAACGCGAGATCCGGGTCAACGTCAAGGAATTCCGGATTCGCAACCAGACGAAGACTAGTAACGAGCGGCAGGCAGCCGCCGACAAGGTGCCGCCGTCGATGGTGAACGACCCGGCCCCGATCAAGGATCTCGCCGAGCGGCTTGACGACCTGACGGTGACGATCACCAAGTCGCAACGTTACGAGGACGTGGCCGACACCCTGGTCTCGACCTGGAAACTCAAGCCGGAGACCTACCTCGACGTCAAGGCGGCCACCGACACCCCCCAGCGTCGAGACAACCTTCACGTCCAGATCGCCAAGGCGTTCGCCCCCTTGCTCGACGCCGGCGTTCTCGGTCCGGGCGCCCTGCCCCGAAACGAGGACGCCGCCCGATCGTTGTCGATCCGGAACGTCGACCAGTCGGTCAGCGAGGCGCGGGTCGTCCCTCGCGAGCGGGTCGTCCCCGAGCGGATCGTGAAGCTCGACGGCCCGGTCGCCCAGGAATTCATCGCCGCGTTCACCACGCCCCGGATCGGCGAGTCCCTGTTCCAGCTCGTCGCCGACCGGCTCGACGGACGACCGACGCTGACTTACCAGCAGGAGGAAACCGCCAACCTCCGCGAGGTCGCGCGCAACCAGGTCCCCGAGCTTTACGACCCGTTCAGCCGCGGCGAGGTGCTCGTCGAGCAGGACCAGGCGATCGGCGAGGAACAATTGATCCTGCTCCGCATGGAGCACGACGAGGCGATCCAGTCGCAGACGATCGGCGAGCGGGCGCGACGAGCGCTGGGAATCCTGGTCCTGGTCTCGGCGCTGTTCATCCTGACGGGCTACTACGTCGCGCGTCACGAGCCGCTGATCGCCTCGGACCTCGGCCGCGCGGCGACCATCTGCGCGCTGGTGGTGGTCAGTATCGGGATCGTCCGGCTGGTGGCGAATCAGTCATGGAACGCGGAGCTGATCCCCGTCGCGAGCGCCGCGATGATCCTGGCGATCGCCTACAATCC
>CALCIC010000597.1 GCA_937907405.1 uncultured Isosphaeraceae bacterium
CCGACCGGATCGCCGAGATCCTGCCGATCCTGGAGGAGATGGTCGACGGCGGCCTGATCGTCGTGCAAGACCTTCGCGCGATCCGGCACACGCATCACCCGACACCGCCGAGGGGATGAGCTTTCGCATCGGTCGGGCTCGCGGATAGAGATTCGTCGCCCAGACTCCCACCGGAGACGTCCGCAAGACGAAGCCGAAGCCGACGATGAACGCTTCGGCCGACGGCCGGTGCGCCAGCAGGCGACGTCGTCGATTCCCGCGACCGGAAGGCGCGGGTTCGTCGCGTCGTCTCCTTGCGAGCGAACAGCGCGAAGACGACCCGCAACTCGTCCTTCAGCTTGATCGCGCCGGCGAGCGCGCTGACGGGCTTGATACGATAGTCTGAAAGCCGAACGATCGTGTCGCCGCGAATCTCGAGTCCGTCGTCATACACGGTCAATTCGACGTCGACCTGATGAACATGCGCCTGCCCGTGCAGCGAGAGCGGGCCGCCGATCCGAAGCCGATAGCGCCCCGCTCCGATCCGATAGTCGGAGAGTCGTTCGGCCCGATAGCCGATCTCTGGAAACGTCTTCGATTCGAGCACCTCGTCGCGCGTTCGGCGCTCGATCTCGCGGCGGTCGGAGTCGCCGACGGAGTCGATCAGGCTGAGCGAATCCGCGACGATGGTCATCTCAAGCTGGAAGCCCGCGACTCCCGCCGCATTGAAGCGGGCCGTGCCGGAACACCCACGAACCGCGAACGTCGGGCTGTGGCCGAACGTCGACAGCAGGCCGGTCTTGAACGCCTGCACGGTGAACGTGCCGGCGGCTTCGTCGAAAACGTATCGGGCGCCCACTCGACACCTCCACTCCTTGACGACCGCGGCCCCTTTCCAACCCGCATCCGCTCCATGAGCTTGGACGTCCGCTCCTCGGCGGCCGCCACAGCCACGGCCGTCATAAACAGACTGAGCCTGACGTCGAGCCCCGTCAACAGTCCCGAGACGAACAATCCCACGAACGGACGCTCCAGCGCGTTCAGTCCCTCCTCGATCTCATCTGCAAGATCTGCTTCGACCCCTTCTTGGGCGGTCGCTCCACGACCGCATTCTGATTTTGAGCTGGAGGATTTCACGACGACAAGGACGCCTCCGGGTTCATCGGCCTTCGGGCGCACGAGGTCGCCAGGGGCAGAGGGCCGCATCCTGTGCGTTTCCGGAACACCCGAACGCGGGAATCGAACGCCGACGCGAATCGACCTTCGGTCATTCCATGAATTGATTCTTGCGCAGGTCTCCGTGGATATTGAAGTCGCGGAACCTGCCGAACGCCGCGTGGTACGCCGCATCGCAGCACGGATAGGCCAGCAAGAGCGTCAGGACGACGATGTAGAGCGGCCGTCCGGCCCGGCGCCGGACGGTCCGCGTTCCCTCGGCGATCAGCACGAAGAAGACGGGGACGAGCCAGACGACCAGTCGGCCGTGGAACGGATACTTCCGAACCGCCGATGCGGCCAGGGCGAGGATCAGCGGCGCGACGAGGATCGCCAGGGCCCAGGGATCGCGACGCCCCAGGCCCGCCGCGCCTAGGGCCAGAAGCGCCACGGCCAGGCCGGCGAACGCATGGGGAAGGAACGGCGGTATCAGATTCAACGGCGTGACGAGGGTTTCCAGGAGAATTCCGGCGGTCGTCGCCAGTGCCTTCCGACTCGTCGGCGGGAACGGCGGAAACGCGAAATTCCAAAACACGTACATCGACGTCGCTTCGTTGAGCAACCGGCTCGACGCGCGGTAGGCGAACCCCAGGCTGACGGCCCAGCCGACGGCGACCAGCGCAAGCGCCCCGGAGTCGCGCCAGCGGCCCGCGCGGAGGCGATCCGCCAGCAACGCCGCGCCGCAGCCGGCGACCACGAAGGCCGACGGGAACGACGTCCAGGGCGAGACGATCGCGGCCGTCGCCAACAGGCGGAGCCGGCGACGACTCGACGGCGCACGCAGCTCTTCCATGCTGACGAGCGTCACGGCCAGCCCGATCGCCAGGTCACACGAATACGGCTTCAGCTCACTCGCGTAGTAGATCAGATCGTCCGAGAAGACGAACAGCGCCATCGCGACGATCGCCCCCGGACGGCTCAACACCCGTTCCGCCAGACGCCGGAACAACCCCACAGCGACGACCCCGCAAATCAAGGGGATCAGCCTCGTGGCGTACACCGAGCCGCCGAACATCGCGACGACCAGGCGCTCGGCGATCAAGAATCCGAACGGCGCGAGTTGATCGGACTTCAGGGGACGCGAGAAATCGAAGATCACGCCGCCGACCAGATTCTCCCTCAACGACGCTTCGTCCATCCAGTAGGGACGCCCTCCAAGGTAGACCCAGACGCGGAGGAACGCCCCGATCCAGAAAAGCGTCTCTAGCGGACGGTCGTCGATGCATCGGCGCGCCCAGCGTTTCAGCGGCGTGAAGTCGATCTCGCGAGACAGGGAATCCGATAATGGCACGAGCGAACGATGCTCCATGAACGTCGACGCGGTCCGTGGTCTTCTTCAGGCCCCGACGCGCCCATTATGCCGTCGCCCCCGGCCGCCCCGCCACGCTAGACTGAAATCCCGTCGCGATCCCGAACGAAGAAACCGCCCTGAGGACCCCGCCGATGCGCATCAAGTGGTACGGACACGCCGCGTTCCTTATCGAGACGGGAGGGCGGAGGATCATCCTCGACCCCTACCGATCGCCCGACTCGGGGGGCTACGAGCCGATCGACGAGCCGGCCGACGTCGTGGTCGTGAGCCACGAGAACGACCGCTACCACAGCCACCTGGGGCAGATCGTCCGGCCGTTCGAGGTCGTCCGGGCGCTCGACCTTCCGGCGGGGGGCGCGGTCGTCCAGGACCTTCGGTTCGAGGCCGTCCACGTGTTCGAGACGCCCGAGCGAAAGCCCGAGGACGAGGTGACGATCGTCCATTTCCACGCGGAGGACCTGCACCTCGCATTCCTCGGCGACCTGGGCCACCCCCTGACCGAGACCGAACTCGCGCCGATTCGAGGGGCGGACCTCGTCCTGATCGCCGCTGGAGGCCCCCCGACGATCGACTTCCCCGAGATCCCCGCGCTGCTCGACGCGATCGCCCCCAGGATCGTCGTGCCGATGCACTACAAGACGCCCCGGATCAACCTCGACATCCAACCGCTTGAGCGGTTACTCGAAGGCCTGCCCGAAGACCGCGTCGAACGGATCGCCGACAACGCGTTCGAGGTCAGCCGCGAAACGCTGCCCGCGCATCGAACGATCTATGTGCTCGAACACGCTCGGTGATCGAGTCGGCGCGAAGCTTGAAGGGGAATTCACCACGGAGGACGCGGGGGACGCGGAGGAAAGAGAAGAGTGGAGGGAAGAGAGTGGAGAAAAAAATAATCAAGAATTCCTGATTAGTTGCTCTCTTCATTATTTTTTCTCTTGTCTCTTCTTTCCTCCGCGTCCCCCGCGTCCTCCGTGGTGAGATCTTCCGCGTCAGAGTTCGCGGAGCGCCGAGATGACTTCCAGGCGGACGGCGCGGAGGGCGGGGATCATGCCGCCGAAGAGGCCCATCGCAACCGTCATGAGCAACGCGACGCCCATGACCCAGGGGCCGAACCGGAAATTGATCGTCACCGCGGCGAAGTTGCTGAAGTTGCTGGTCTCGATCGTCAAGAAGTTCAACGGCAGCGTCGCCAGGAGGCCGAGCAGGCCGCCGAGCAGGCAGAGCAGGAACGACTCGCCCAGGAACGAGATCAGGACGTCGCGCCGGGAGAAGCCGAGAGCCCGCATCGTGCCGATCTCGCGGGTCCGCGACTGGACGGCCGAGAACATCGTGTTGGCCGCGGCGAACATCGCGCCGAAGGTCAGCAGCACGGCGATGAGCGTGCCCGCCGCCTTGAGGAACATGCTCGACGCCGACTGGTCCGCGAAGTACTTCGCCTCGGGGATCGCCGAGAGCTTGAACTGGGTGCCGTCCTCGATCGTCTTCTTGAGTTCGTCGCGGTCCTTCACACTCGCGGCGCGGATCTGCACGCACGAGACCGAGCCGTCGCGGCCGGTGTTCCGCTCGACGTCCTTGAGATCGGCCCAGACCTCGCTCTCGGCCGCGCCGCCGCCTGCGGTGAAGACGCCGACCACCCGGTACTGCTCCTTCTCGCCGAAATCCAGGAGGCCGCCGACCCGCCCCCCTTTGTAACGTCGCGAGAGGTTGCTGCTGACGATGCACTCGCCCTTGCCCGACTCGAAGTCGCGGCCGGCGACGATCTTGAAATCGGGCCGCAACGCCCGCGAGGCGGTCTGCACCCCTCGGATGATCAGGTTGTTGCGCGTGCCGTCGATCCGCTCGGCGATCGCGATGTTGAGCATCTCCTTGGCGGCGATCGGCCCGTTCTCATCGCGCTCGATCCCGCCCAGGGTCAACAGCTCGTCGGCCTTCTTGGCCTCGAAGCCGCCGGTGGTCTCGTTGGAGGCCCCCTGGCGGAGCACGATCAGGTCGAGCGGGTCGCCGGAGACCTTCAGGCTGTACTCCAGGCCCTCGACCAGGCCGAAGAGGATGCACGACGAGCACACCAGCAGCGCGGTGCCCGTCACGGTCATCAGCGTCGTCTTCCATCGCACGCGGAGGTTGCGGACGTTGTACTTGAACGGGATCATGGAGACCTCAAACGACCTTGCGGAGCCCGTCGATCACGGACGAGTTGGCGGCCAGGAACGCCGGGACCAGGCCGCTGACCAACCCCACGAACAGCGAGACCGCCAGGCCCGTCGTCACGACGTTCCAGGGGATGTAGAAGAACGGCAGGAAGCCGCCGCTGTACGGGGAGACGTCGACGTAGTCGAAGAAGAACTTGGACCCGAGAGTCCCCAACGCCCCTCCCAGGCCGGCCACCAGAACCGCCTCGCTGAGCACCAGGAAGAGGACCAGCCGCTTGTTGAAGCCGATCGCCTTGAGGACGGCCACCTCGGTCGTCCGCTCGCGCATCGTCATCGCCATCGCGTTGCCGGCCACGAACAGGAGCGAGACCACCACCGCCGCGCCGATCCAGGAGATCGTGTTCTTGAGGTCGCCGAGCATCTCGGCGAACATCATCCCGAACGCCTCCTCGGTCTGGGTCCGGGTTGGGAACTCGGTGCTGTGGTACTCGTCGTCGACCTTCTTGCACAGCGAGATCGGAAGAGCACACGTCTGAACTCCAGTCACCTTGTAATCTCGTATG
>CALCIC010000598.1 GCA_937907405.1 uncultured Isosphaeraceae bacterium
CCGGGTCGATCCAGAAGTTCTTCTTGTTGAACTGGATCGACGAGTTGAACGCGGCGATCACGTTCTTCATGACGTCTTCCTGAGTCAGTCCCAGGTCGGCCGCCTTGGCCCGGTCGACCTTGATGATGTACTCGGGATAGTCGAGCCGCTGGATGATCATCGCATCGACCACGCCGTCGATCGGCTCGATCCTGGTCTTGATGAGCTTGGCGACCTCCATGGCCTGTTCTTGCTTCTTGCCCGTGATCCGGATGTTGATGGGCGTCGACTTGCCCTCGTTCATGGCGCTGCGGACCAGGCCGCCGGCGTCGAATGAGAATTCCAGGTTGTGGAACTTCTCTTCCTTGGCGACCCCCAGGCGGAGCATGTGGACGTACTCCTGGGCCGAGTGCTCCCGCTCTTCCTTGAGCTGGATCTTGATCACGGCGTCCATCGGCCCCGAGTTCGGGGTGTAGGCGGCCGACCAGTCGGCGTTCACGCCGAGCTCCGAGATGTACAATTCGAGATCGTGCTTGATCGTCTTCTCGATGAACTTCTCGACCTCGACGACGAGCTCCTCGGTCTTCTCGATCCGGGTGCCGCTGGGGGCCCGGACGACCATCTCGAACGCGCCGGAGTCGACCTCGGGGAAGAATTCGCGGCGGAGCACCGGCGAGAGGACCAGGAAGGTCGCTCCCAGAAGCCCGAACGCGACGATGATGGTCAAGAACCGGTGGGCGAGGACGACGTCCAGGACGCCGCCGTACGACGCGAACATGCGGTCGATGAACGACTCCCAGCGGGCGAAGAGCCCCTTCGGCTTGTCGCGGCCTTCCTCGTCGCCGTGGCCGTGCTCGTGGCCGTGGCCGTGGCCCGAAAGCCAGGCCGCGCTGCACGTGGGGACCAGGGTGCGCGAGAGGATGTACGCCGAACTCATGGCGAACGCCACGGCGAACGTCATGGGCTTGAACAGGAACTCCCCCATGCCCGGCATCAAGGCCAGCGGAGACAACACCAGGAAGGTGCACAGGGTCGCGACCAGTTCGGGCATCGCGACCTCGCTCGCTCCGAAGTACGCGGCCTCTTGCGGGGTGGCGCCCATCCCCAGGTGGCGGTGGGTGTTCTCCAGGCAGATGATCGCGCTGTCGACCATCGGACCAATGGCCAGCGTCAACCCCGCCAGCGTCATGACGTTGACCGTGTTGCCCGTGTAGTACAGGAAGATCAACGCCGAGAGGACCGAGATCGGCAGCGTCAGCACGGCGATCGCCGTCATCCGCAACTGGCCCAGGAACAGGAGGATGGTCAGCGAACAGAGAACCGCCCCCATCACCCCTTCTTGCACCAGGCTGATGATCGACTGCTTGACGTACACCGACTGGTCCATGACCAGCTTGAGCTTGATCCCCGCCCGCGTCAGCCGAGTCTCGAATTCCGACAGCCGGTTCTTGATCGTGCTGACCACCGCCAGGGTGCTGGCGCCGAGTTGGCGGAAGACCGGGATGTAGACCTCGCGCTTGCCGTCGATGCGCACCACGTTGGTCTGGATGTACGACGCGTCCTTGGTGGTCGCCACGTCCCGGAGGAACGAGACGTTGCCCAGGGCGGAGTGGAGCGGGATGTCCCCCATCTGGGAGGGGTATTCGAACATCGAGTTCGAGTCGAGGGCGTAGTCGGTGTCGCCGATCTTGGCGTCGCCCGTCGGCAGAAACACGTTGTAATTGTCGATCGCCTTCATGACGTCCAGCGGCGAGAGGTGGCGCGCCTGCATTTTCTGGCGGTCGAGATAGGCCATGACCGCGCGGATTTTACCGCCGAAAACCACCGGCGCCACCGCGCCGTTGATGCTCAACAGCATGTTGCGGACCTCGTACCGTCCCACGTCGTAGAGGATCGATTCGTTCTGCGATCCGTCGGGGCTGTCGACCGCGACGATGCAGACGGGCTTCGTACTGGTGGGGTCGAACGGCAGGACGACCGGCGGCAGAGTGCCCGGCGGCAGGTTGGGGACCGCCGCGAGGGCCAGAGAGTTCACCTGGGTCAACGCGCCGTTGGGATCGACGTCGCTCCGGAAGAAGTCGCGCACGACGCTCGCTCCGACGATCGACCGCGACTCTTGACGCGAGGTTCCGGCCGCCTGGCCGACCCATCGTTCCATCCGGTTGGTGATGTCCTTCTCGATGCTCGCCGCCGGCATGCCGCCGTAGAAGGTCAACACCTGCACGGCGGGGCTGTTGAAGGTGGGCAGGATGTCGATCGGGATCAAATACGCGGAGACCGCCCCCAGCAGAATCAACGTCAAGCACATCACGGTTACGGCGTGTGGATTTCTCAGCGATGCGCGAATGAGACCGTTCAAGGGAGTGTCTCCGCATTATCGAGGGGGGCTCTAGACTTAGACAAGGATTACGGCTCGAAACCCGGCGCCGCGGCCGAAACGGCGTC
>CALCIC010000599.1 GCA_937907405.1 uncultured Isosphaeraceae bacterium
TGCCCCGGCGGTTGCCGGAGAAGCAGATGACGTTCCGCCAGCCCTCCCTGGAGGTGGCCTCGATCGCCTCGTTGATCTTCTTGAGCGCCATGTCGTGGAACTTGGGCTCGCAGAGGCCGTCGGAGAGCGGGTGCGAGCCGGTCATGGTGCAGATCAGGCCGTGCTTCTTGACCGTCTCGAAATCGGCGGCGGTGAGCAAGTCGATTCCGACCAGGCCCATCCCCTTGCCGGCCGAACACAACTCGTCGAGCGGGATTTTGCCGTAGCACCAGCGGCAGACCGACTGCTTGAGGCGGCCTTCCCTCGCGCTTCTCCGGGCCGTCCCGGCGTCGGCCGCGAGGGCGTTCGAACCGACGGCCAGCGAGGCGGCCGCCGCCGCGGCGGACGCCCCCTTCAAGAGGTCGCGGCGCGTGGAAGGAGAGCCGTTCCGCATGAAATCATAAGATCGCGTCATGACGTGTTCCTTGAACGATGGAGGAAGTCAGGCCGACGGCGGTTCGGGATGGACCCAGGGTCGGCGGTAGGGGCGGCGGAGCTTTTCGTTCGCCTCGTCGTCGCCGACGACGCGCTGGCGCCCGGCGTCCCAGGCGAGCGACCGACCGAGTTGCTGCGACATGTTGGCCAGGATGCAGGTGGCCGTCGAGATGTGGCCCTGCTCGACGTCGGCCACGGGCCTGCCCCGGTCGGCGATCGCCTTGAGGAAGTCGAGCATGTGGTAGCGGATCGCCGGCGCAACGTGCTTCTCCAGGTCCTTCTCGGTCTTGTCGACCGGGTATTGATCCAGCTCGTAGGTCACGTCGCGGTGGACCCGAGGGCCGTCGGCGGGGATGAAGTCGTACCCCATGACGCTGAGCTTGAGCGTCCCCTTGTCGCCGTAGATCGTCGCCCCCCAGGGATACGCGGGGTCGGGGGTCGAGCCCCAGGTTCGGTGCTCCCAGACGACGTTCAGGCCGCCGTAGTCGAACGTCGCGGTCTGGGTGTCGGTGATGTTCGCCTTGGAGTTCTCGGCGATCAGGATTCCGCCCGTCGACGACACCCGCCGGGGCCATCCCAGGTCGAGCATCCAGCGGACCATGTCGAGCATGTGGATGCACATGTCTCCGACGATGCCGTTGCCGTACTCCATGAACGCCCGCCAGCCGCGCGGGTGGACGATCGAGTTGTAGGGCCGCATCGGGGCGGGGCCGGTCCACATCTCGTAGTCGAGGTTGGGGGGCGGGGCCGAGTCGGGCGGATTGCTCCGATTCCGCATATGGTAATAGCAATAGGTTTCCACGAAGCCGATCTTGCCGAGCTTGCCCGCCTTGATGATCGCGTCGCGGGCCTCGATCAGGTGGGGAGTGCTCCGGCGCTGGGTGCCGACCTGGACGACCCGGCCGTGCTTGCGGGCGGCGGCGAGCATGGCCTGACCTTCGACGACGTCGACGCTGATCGGCTTCTGGACGTAGACGTCGGCGCCGGCCTCGACGGCCGCGATCATCGGCAGCGCGTGCCAGTGGTCGGGCGTGGCGATCAGGACGACGTCG
>CALCIC010000600.1 GCA_937907405.1 uncultured Isosphaeraceae bacterium
GACGGCGTGAGCGGAGTTTCACCTCCACGACCAAACAACTGACGTCGTACCGAACCTCGACGGCCTCCTTGTCCCCCTCGGGCGCAAGGCGAGGCCGCCCCCCCGATCGGCTTCAGAACCTTCCATGACTCGAGCCCCGATAGGGCCTCGAAAGCCGGAAGTTGGAGGGAGGACCACGTCTCAACGCATCCATACCTATTATCGATCGTCACATGCTTATGCAACCCGGTTCCGTCTCCCTCGAGCTGATCGTCGACGTGGTCCATGACCGCCTGGCGCAGCGCCTTCCGGCCGCCGATGAATCGCCACGACGTAGTCGGAGTCTTGGTCGACGATCTCCGCCACGATCGCTTTTCGATTCCCCGTCGCGCCGAAGGTGATGATCGTCGTCTCCGTCTCACCGTCGACAGCCTTCAAAGGCTCGGGAATCGCCGTGATCTCATTCTTGCAGGCGGCCCCGCGGAGATCGCCTTCGCGCCGGCCGGCGCCGCCGACACGGGGATGACGATCCCGCTCGACGACGGGTGCTGAAGATCGACCGTGGACCCAGATCCGATGAATACTCGATTGGTTGCAGGGGCGACGTCGACTCCTTGATTCAATCAGCCCGTCAAGCTGGATGAACATCATCCAATAGTGCGTCGACTCCTGAATTATTAGTTGAACAAATGCATTCTCCACAGGCTGTCAGACCTCCTCAAGCGTCGTCGCCGTCGATCAACGGATGCTGAAGCAATTGCTGTCGATCGGCACTGCGGGACATCCTATGTTCAAACCGTTCCTTGAGGAAGAGGTTGATCCCGAAGATTCGAAATTTTTTTCGTCCCTCCTCTTTCAAGCCCCGAGAGGCCTACTCCCAGAGAGTCAAGTTATCGAATCTCCCTCATATCGATCTTCCTGCAATAGTGAGATCGAGCATTCATCAGCGTCCCCCCCCATTGGATCCAGGGACGCACGCAACCCCTCGGCGCGAAGGGCGCCCCTTGCTCCACTCTTGAAGGGTTGGCCGGTCCACAATGGCGTCGCATATCGCTTTCGCCCTGTCAACACCTCACCCTTCAACAGCTTTCGACGACCTCCGTCGCGCTTGCTCGACGCCCTGAGCGTCTGGAACTACGGCCCAATTAAAATATTGTTATTTGAGTTGCTTTATGCGTGTGTAATCAACACGACGAGGTAGTGAAAGGCCGCTTCGGTTGGCCCACGTCTCAAGCGGCGGTCCATTCGCAATGGAGGGCGTCGAGGTCTCCACCAATAAGCGAATTCAATACAATCGAATCCAAGTCGGTAGAGTCTCGAATCGGAAGTGTTCATTCAACCTACTTAGAGCGTAGGTTCGACTTTCCGATTTTTTAAAATATCTAGCGACCAGACCGAGCTGTCGAAGCAAACGCATCGTGATATCTTGTATCACACATCTGTTCCACCACGTACTTGTCGGACCATGCGCGGCGGCGGCGCTTCATGATCAGGATCCGGCGTCGAGCTGGGGGCCGTTCACGGCCCGGTTGGAACTGACCTGCTCCCCGACGACAGGTCCACCTGAAATGGGAGTCTCCGGGCGGAGTGAGCCCAGGAAGACTCCATGAGGAAGAGACTCAGCGCCGACGAAGGGGCTCGCCTGCCGCCCGGGGCGACGCCGACCGACGATGCCGCCCGCTTGAAACGAGATCGAGCGGCTCGGGGCCGAATCGATGCTCGACAACCAAATGCTCCAGGAGGAGGCTGGGCCTACAGGATCTGAAAATGGGCCGACTTCGTGATCGGAGCCGCCCACGACACGCACTCCGAGTGGTTCAAGTCGTCCTGGCGACTCATGTCGATTCGTCTCGGGGCTTGCGCGTCGGGGCTGCCAACTGGATCCATGCTGGTCCGCAAGGAGCAATAAAGAGGTTGGATCCGGGTGAGGCCCCATTAACGACACAACCCCCTGCAAAACAGGGGGTTGTCTTCGTTTGGCCGGACGTGTCCGGGCATTCCAGCGGAGGAGGTGGGATTCGAACCCACGGAACCGCGGAGCGGTTCACCGGTTTTCGAGACCGGCCCTTTCAACCACTCAGGCACCCCTCCGGTGTTCGTGGCGGCTTCGACTTCATCGTAGTTTAGAAGAACGACGGCGATCGTGGAAGAACAGACTGAGGATTTCGCTGCATTCGTCGGCCAAAATCCCCGAGGACAGCTCCACGCGATGGTTCATCCGACGGTCGTCGGCCAGCCGATACAAGCTCCGGCAGGCACCCGCCTTGGGATCCGCCGCGCCGTAAACCAATCGCTGAACGCGACTTTGGACGATCGCCCCGGCGCACATGGCGCACGGTTCAAGCGTCGCGTAGAGCGTGCAGCCTTCCAACCGCCATGAGCCGAGAATTCGGCCGGCAAGGGTCAGGGCCAGCCGTTCGGCGTGGGCCGTGGGGTCGTGCAGCGCCTCCCGGAGGTTGAACGCCTGGGAGACGATCTCCCTTTCCCGGACGATCAGGGCCCCCACCGGAACCTCACCCATCGCCGCCGCCTGCCGGGCGAGGCCGAGGGCGTGCTCCATCATCCGACGGTCGAACGCCTCGTTTGAGAAATCGTCGGTCATCGGTCGTCATCCCGTCACGGCTTCGAAATCGCATGGCGATCGGAGAGAGCAGCAGACGCCCGGTGGACGACGCCAGGAGGAAAGCCGTGTCGCAACTCGTCGAATTCTACCGAGGGACCGCGACCGACTCGGAAGGTCGCTCGCTGAGGGACTTCTGGGCGTTCTCGGACGGTCAGATGGAGAGCCGGCACGACTTCATCCAGTGGATGTTCCCCCTGGAGGCCCCAAGCCGGTTCAACCCGGACGCGCCGATCCTGACCAGGGCCGACCGGGAAGCGTTTGAAGACGATCCCGCGCTCCGCGACAACCTGTTGAAATCGTTCGACCGCTTCCTCGGCTTCCTCGGGATGACCCGGGAAGAGGATCGCGTCGTCCCGGCCTCGGACTTCGAGTCCAAGCGGTGGCGGCTCAACGAGCCCAACCACAACTGGCTGCGGATCACCCGCGTCCTGGCCAGCCTTCGGCTCCTCGGCCTTGCGGATCAGTCCAAACAGTTTCATCAAGGGCTTGAGGGCCTGATCACCGACGGCAAGGCCCGGATCTCGGCCGACACCCTCGCATACTGGAAAAACGCGACGTTCCCCGATCAGACTCGATGAGTCGAGCGCCGAACGGGGAACATCGCCGGAATCCGGAATCAGATCGATCCCGAAGGATCAGATCGACGGCCGGTCGTCCCCCATGTCGAACGCCTTGAAGACGGCCGCCGCCGCGGCGCCCCCCAGGAAGTCGGCGGCCAGCGCGATCCAGATCCCCTCCACCGGCGCGAGCTTCATCACCGTGACGCCGACGGCGACCGCCGGGTTGAACGCGGCGCCCGAGACCGGGCCCATGGCGAACGCGCCGGCCAGGACGGTAAAGCCGATGGCCAGCCCGTAGAACGAATTCCCAGCGCATCCCTTGGCGGTCGCGGTGCTCAGCACCACGTAAACCAGGGCGAAGGTGAAGAGGAATTCCGCAAGCAGCTTCGCCGGCACGGAATACTCGTTCGCCGCCGCGGCGACCGCCGCCGCATTCGTCGACCCCTTGATGAACAGCACCGCCGCGCCCGCCGCGACGGCCGCGACCACCTGAGCGACCATGTAAGGGACCGCGTCGGCCCAGGTGCACTTGCCGCGGAGCGTCACGCCCAGCGTCACGGCAGGGTTCAGGTGCCCGCCGGAGATGTGCCCCGTGGCGTAGACCATCACCATCAAAACCGATCCGATGGCCAACGGCGCCAGGGCCGCCGCATCCGGAGTCATCACGGTCATGCCGACCGTCAGCACCAGGAAGAGCGTTCCAAGGAATTCCGCGACGAGCTTACGGGCGAGCATGAATGTCTCCTTGAGAGAGGTGATTGAGGACGGCGCGGCCGGGATGTGAAGTCCACGCTCCAACCCAGAACACTCTATTCCGCCTGTTTTAGCGTCCGCTAGAGGCCACCCTCGAAATTCCGATGGTTCTCAAGCCGTAACGATACGCCGGGGACAAGGGGCGGGCCGCGGAATCGAAGATTCGACCGGGCGGCCTTCGTCGGCTGAGAGCGTCGGCGTCAGAGCATGTAGCGGCTGAGGTCTTCGTCCCTGGCGACGTCTTCGAGGCGCTGACGGACGGTCTCGGCGTCGATGACGATCCGCTCGCCGGCCCGCTCGGGGGCGTCGAAGCTGATTTCTTCCAGGACCCGTTCGAGGATCGTGTGCAGCCGACGCGCGCCGATGTTCTGGGTCGATCGATTGACCTGGAACGCCAGGTCGGCCATGGCCTCGATCGCATCGTCGGTGAACGCGAGCTCGACCCGCTCGGCCGCCAGGAGCGCCTCGTACTGCCGCAGCAGCGAGGCGCGGGGCTCGCGGAGGATCCGAGCGAAGTCGTCGCGGGCCAGGTCGTGCATCTCGACCCGGATTGGGAACCGGCCTTGCAACTCGGGCATCAGGTCCGACGGCTTGCTGCGATGGAACGCCCCGGCGGCCACGAACAGGACGTGGTCGGTCTTCACCGGCCCGTATTTCGTGTTCACCGTCGTCCCCTCGACGATCGGCAGCAGGTCGCGCTGGACCCCCTGACGCGAGACGTCCGGTCCGCGCCCGCCCCCTCCGTCCTCGCCGCCGGCGATCTTGTCGATCTCGTCAAGGAAGACGATGCCCGACTCCTCGGTCAAGGCGATGGCCGCCTGGTTGATCTTCTCGGGATCGAGCAGGCCGTCGACCTCCTGCTGCAACAGGATCGGCCGGGCCTCGCGAACCGTCGTCCTCCGCGATTGGGTCGGCCGGGGCATCATCTTCTCGAACATGTTCTGGAGGTCCATCTCCATCTGTTCGACGTTGCCCGCGCCCAGGATCGACAACGGGGCCATCGACCGGCCGGGAATGCTCAGTTCGACCTCACGGTCTTCCAGCTTGCCCGCGGCGAGCGCCGCCGCGAGCTTGTCACGGGTCCGTCGGCGACGCTCGGCGGCCTCGTCGCTCGGGGGCTCGTCCGGGGGGCCGCCCCAGGGGGCCTGTTGCGAAGGGGGCGGACCCGGCAGCAGAAGATCGAGCAACCGCTCCTCGACCCGGCCTTTCGCCTGCTCCTGGACCTTCTCGCGCTCAGCGGCGCGGATCAGGAGGATGGCGGCTTCGAGGAGGTCGCGGATCAGGCTCTCGACGTCGCGGCCGTAGTAGCCGACCTCGGTGAACTTGCTGGCCTCGGTCTTGACGAACGGCGCGCCGACGAGGCTGGCCAGCCGCCGCGCGATCTCGGTCTTGCCGACGCCGGTCGGGCCGATCAGCATGATGTTCTTGGGGGTGACCTGGACGCGGAGGTCGTCGGTCAACTTCCTGCGCCGCCAACGGTTCCGCAAGGCGATCGCCACCGCGCGCTTGGCGTCGGCCTGGCCGACGATGTCGCGGTCGAGCTCGGCGACGATTTGCCGAGGGGTCAGCTCGTGCTCTGGCACGGGAGTTCCTCCACCGTCAGGTGCGTGTTCGTGTAGATGTCGATCCCCCCGGCGATGGTCAGCGACTCGCGGACGATCTCCGCCGCCGAGAGGTCCGAATGGGCCAGCAGCGCCCGGGCCGAGGCCAGGGCGTAGCCGCCTCCCGAGCCGGTCGAGAGCACGCCGTCGGTCGGCTGGATCACGTCGCCCGACCCGCTGATCATCAGGCTGAACCGGGAGTCGACGACCAGGAGCACGGCCTCAAGCCGCCGGAGCATCCGGTCCGTCCGCCATAACTTGGCCAGCTCGGTCGCGGCGCGCGGGACGTTGTTGGGATAATCCTTGAGCTTGGTCTCGAACCGCTCCAGCAGCGCGAAGCCGTCGGCCGCCGACCCCGCGAACCCGACGATCACCTGGCCGTCGAGCAACTTGCGGATCTTGACCGCGTCGGCCTTCATCACCTGCGTCCCGAGCGTCACCTGCCCGTCGCCGCCGATCGCCACCTTACCCCCTCGACGCACCGAGAGGATCGTCGTCGCATGCCACTTCAAGGCGTCGCCCCCCCTGCCCCCCTCGGCGCCCGCGTCCAATCCGGTCCCGCGCGCTCCGCCGATCCCTAGCGAGCATACCGCCCCGCCCCCGACCCTGCCAAGCGAACCGGAACACACTCGACGGGCTCGCGATACCAGGAACGACTCGAGCGACGGCGTCTCAAACCGTCCCCGTTCCCGTTTCCCCCTCATCCAGGGGCGAATTGAAGGTTCGTGAGCGCCGACGCAATCATCCTTCTCCCCCCCGGGCTGACGACCCGATACTTTTTGATCGAGGAACTCCTGTCGGCGAAACGGGGTTGGAATTGTCAGCCCGACGCGCGAGTTT
>CALCIC010000601.1 GCA_937907405.1 uncultured Isosphaeraceae bacterium
CGATCTGCTCCAGCCGCTTCATCAGGGGCTGGACCTTCTGGGTCCGGATCGACAGTTCCTCGACCAGGTTGACGGCCTTGAACCGCCGCCGCTTCAGGTCGCTGATCAGTCCGGCGCGGAGCGAGGGCTCGCGCTCGCGGACGAACCCCTTGAAGTCGCGGACGTTGCACTCCATCAAATGGGCGAGCGTCGCGAGGTTGGGGGCCATCCGGCCGAGGATCTGCTCCTTCTCCAGGTTCTCGGTGACCGAGACCTTGACCGTGCGATCGAACGGCAGCTCGCCGTCGGCGACCTTCTTGAGGACGTCGACCACGAGCGCCAAGGCGAAATGACACTCCAGGACCTTGCGACGGAACTTGCGGCGAGTGACCTCGATCTTCTTGGCGAGGTTGATCTCCTGCTCGCGGGTGAGCAGGGGGATCTCCCCCATCTGCGTCAAATACATGCGCACCGGGTCGTCGATCCGCCGCGAGATGTCCTCCAACTCCTCGGCGGTCAGTTCGCCGTCGTCCTCCTCCTCGGCCTCGTCGCCCATCTCGTCGAGGTCGTCGTCCGGCTCGCCGGCGGCCTGGCGACGGGCCTCGGCCTCGTCGTCGTCGACCAACTCGACGCCCAACTCGTCCAGGGTTTCGAGCAAGGCGGGGATGCGTTCGGGGCTGTTGGGGTCGTCGGGCAGGACGTCGTTGACCTGATTGTAGGTCAGGTAACCGCGTCGCTTGCCTAGTTCGAACAGGGCCTTGACGCCCTCGTCCAGCTTGTCCATCATTCCTCCCTCACGCACGATACGTCGGATCGGGACGCGCGCTCTTCTTCGGATTCAGGGCCCCGGCCCGCTGGGTCATGAGTCGTCGATATTCCAGTTGCAAGGCTCGATGAGCGCCGGGCTCGGCCCGCTTGTCGGTCTCGTCGAGGGCTTGCTTGAGATCTCTCAACCGGGCCGACCGCTCGCGCTCGGCGAACAGGACCAGCACGTCTTCCAATCGCGCCTCCCAGGTCCCGATGGGGAACTGGACGGCGTCCAGGGGGTCGAGTTCGGGTCGTTCCAAACCTTCCCGCAAATCGCTCAGGTATTCCGCGACCGCCCGGGCCAGGGGATCCTCCAGGCGGTCCCGAACGGCGTCGAGGCTGGGGACGCCCCCCCCTCCATAGATTTCATAGGCGACGTCCAGGATCGCGCGGGCGACGTCGTCGCGAACCAACGAGGGAGGGACGCGGACCACCAGGGCGGCGACCAACTCCGGCTTCCCCAGCGCCACCGCGGCGAGCTCGCGGTCGATCGGGTCCATCGCCCGCAACGCCTCGGCGGGCGACGGCCCCGGGGCCGTCTCGACCTCGACGGTCGCCGAGCCGCCCGCGACTCCCCCCTTCGCGCCCCGCCGCGCGGCTCGCGACCGCAACGCCTTCAACCGCGCCTGGAGCGAGGCGACCGGCAGTCGCAACGCGACCGCCAGCTTGTCGAGCGCCTTCTTCAAGGCGACGTCCCGCGCCGAGCCCGCGGCCGCCGCGGGCGCCCGCGCCAGCACGCCCAGGACCCACTCCGAGGCCCCCCGGGCCCCGTCGATCGAGTCCAGGTCGAACCGCGCCCGCGCCCGCTCGAGGACGAAGGCCAGGGGGTCCAACGCCGAGTCGGCCAGGGTTCGGAATGCGTCGGCTCCTTCGTTCAAGAGGAAGTCGCAAGGATCCAGGCCCGAGGGGAGCGACAACACCCGCACGTCCAGCTCATGCCCCAGGAACACCTCAAGCGCCCGCTCCGCCGCGGACTGCCCCGCCTCGTCTCCGTCGTAAACCAGGCACGCCCGCTCGGCCAGCCGCCGCAAGGGGGGAACGTGTTCGTCGCCGAACGCCGTGCCCAGGGTCGCCACGGCGTTCGCCAAGCCCGCCTGCCGCGCCGCCATCACGTCGGTATACCCCTCCATCACCGCGACCCAGCCCGCCTCGCGACACGAGGCCCTCGCGAGATCCGCGGCGTAGAGCAGCCGACGCTTCTGGAAGAGGGTCGTCTCGGGGCTGTTAACGTATTTTGCGACACGAACCCCCCGCGACGAAGCCGCCCGCTCCGCTTCCGGCAAGATCCGTCCCCCGAACCCCACCGGCCGGCCCTGTTCGTCGTGAATCGGAAAGATCAAACGACCCCGAAACCTGACGCGCGCCCTCCCTCCCGACTCCTCCGCGGCGACCGCCAATCCCGCCTTCTCCAGCAAGTCCCGCGACCAACCCTTCCGCCGCGCCGCCTCGAACAACCACTCCGGATCGTCCGGGGCGAAGCCCAACCGAAACAGCGCCGACGTCGCCGCCGACAAGCCCCTCTCTTTAATATACGTCCGTGCCCCCGCATTGGTTTCCAGCGATTTCTCGAACAGCCCCTCCGCCCACGCGAGCACCGCCCGAAGCTCCGCCCGCGACGGCCCTTCCGACCGCCCCGCCGACCTCGGCTCGTCGAGCGCCACCCCGGCCCGCTCCGCCAGGATCCGCAACGCCTCGGGAAAATCGACCCGGTCCATTCGTTGCACGAACTCGAACACGTCGCCCCCGACGTCGCAGACCCAGCACTTGAACGTCTGCCGCTCGGGGTTCACTTCCAGGGAGGGATGCCGGTCGTCGTGCCAGGGGCAGGTCGCCTTGTATCGCGAACCGGCGCGGTGGAGGTACAATCCGTAATCGCCGGCGAGCCTCACGATGTCCACGGCGTTCTTGATCGCGGCCTTGGCGACGTCGGATGACCTGGGCACGGGATTCTCCTGATCGCCCCGGCGCGAGCCCGGATCCCTGGTTCGCGCCGTCGCTCTCGCCATACGAGATCGTCGGCGCTCTCGCGCCTCGTTCGTTTCGTGCCCCACCGTCGGCTCTCGGCGGTCGTGACGCAATTATAGCCCACCCCCAAATACCGTCAAGTTTTCCGAACGGTCGAACGGGCCGTCGCGAATCACCCTAAGTCGGAAACCCCGGGGCGTTTAGAATCGATCCATTCACTTCCCCTCGAATACTGATCACAAGTACACTTTTGGTCTGGCCGCCGGCCCGCCAACTCCTCGGAAGAGCGTTTCGCTTCCCAAAATCCGCCTCCGGAGAAGGATTCGAGCCCCAACGGCATCCCGCATACCAGGTGTCCAAGTCAAGAGTCGCGGCCGCGCGAAATCAGAATTCGAAGACGAGCGCGGGAAATCGGGGCCGAGGCGGGAGGCGGGTTCGGATCGATCGCGCGGACGCGGAAGTTTGCACCGCCGAACCGTGGCGGTCCGTGGGGCGATCGGGACGGGGGTGGGGCGAGGAAGGGAAGCAGGGGCGGAAGCGCGGGGTGGGAAGGCGGCTCGGGGACGCCCTTAGGCCATCGCGGCGATGATTTCGGCGGCCCATTGGGCCATCGCGTCGCCCGAGTAGACGCCTTGCGGCCAAGGCCAGCGGATCACGTCGTCCGAACGGCGGGGGATGACGTGCCAGTGGCAGTGGTCGACGACCTGACCGGCGACCCGGCCGCCGTTGACGACGACGTTGGAGCCCAGGGCCTCGGTCGCCGCGACGACGCCGCGGATCAGGCGGGGGAGGAGCGAGCCCAGATGAGCGGCGAGTTCGTCGGGAAGGTCGGCGAGTTGGACGTGGTGGTCGCGAGGGACGAGCAGGACGTGGCCGGGGACGATCGGGTTGACGTCCATGAAGGCGATCGCCCGATCGGTCTCCAGGACTCGGGTCGAGGGGATCTCTCCGGCGACGATCTTGCAGAAGACGCAGTCGGGGTCGCGACTCATCAAGGTCCTCCGCGGGCTTGGAGCGGACGGAACGGACGAAGGGGCGGCCGAGGAGGCCCGGTCGCCCCGTTCGCGGTCGCGTTCAGGCTTCGGCGACGACGGGACGGGCGGGGGCCTTGATGGCCTCTTCCTCGCCGAGGAGCATGATGACGGCCATTTCGGCGGCGTCGCCCTGGCGGACCTTGGCGAGCTTGTAGATCCGGGTGTAGCCGCCGGGGCGGTTGGCGAACCGAGGACCGATCTCGTGATACAGCTTGAAGGCGACGGCCTTGCTGTTGATCACTTGCAGGCTGCGCCGGAAGGCGTCGAGCTTGAACCCTCCCTTGGCGGGGGTGATCAGCTTCTCGACGTAGGGCTGAAGTTCCTTCGCCTTGGGGAGCGTCGTGGTGATCTTGCCGTGCTCCAGCAGGGCCGTGGCCAGGTTGCGCAGGAGCATGCGACGGTGTTCGGGTGTACGCTTGAACTTGCGGCCGGCATTTCTGTGACGCATGACGGTTTCTTGTCGGATCGAGGACTAGGGGATTTGAGGCCGGCCGCCCGATCCGCGTGGGCCGGGGGGGACGGACGCGCGTCGGCTGGAGCGGTCAACCGTTCGGCGGGACGTTCATCTCCAGGTCCAGGCCGATCTCGTGGAGCTTGGCCCGGACTTCCTTGAGCGTGGTCTCGCCGAAGTTGCGGACGTTCAGCAGTTGTTCCTCGGAGCGGGAGACCAGGTGGCGGACGGTGGTGATCCCCTCGCTCTCCAGGCAATTGGTGGCGCGGACGGAGAGTTCCAGCTCGGCGAGGCTCATGTCGAGCTTCCGCTCGAGTTCGGCGTCGACCGGGGCGTGCTGGAGGGCGTCGTGGGGGCCGCCCTCGCTGGGGAGGCCGGGGCCGGGCTCGTTGTACTGGACGAACGGGTTGAGGTGTTTCCGGAGGATCTTGGCGGCCTCGACCAGCGCCATTTCGGGGTTGATGACGCCGGTGGTCCAGATCCGGAGGATGAGCTTGTCGTAGTTGGTGCGCTGGCCGACGCGGGTGTTTTCGACGTGGTATTCGACCCGTTGGACCGGGCTGAAGCTGGAGTCGATCGGGATGACGCCGATCTCCGGCTCCTCGGCGTGGCCCTCGGCGGCGGTCTTGTAGCCGCGGCCGTTCTCGACGGTCATCTCCAGGTGGAAGGGGACGTCGGCGGTCAGGGTGCAGAGGATGTGTTCGGGGTTGATGATCTCGATCGACTCGTCGTGGAGGATGTCGGCGGCGGTGACGACGCCGCGGCGGTCGCGGTCGATCCGGATCGTGCGCGGGTGTTCCGAGTGGTTCTTGACCACCAGGAGCTTGACGTTGAGGACCAGGTCGGTGATGTCGTCGACCATGCCGGGGATCGACGAGAACTCGTGCTGGACCCCCTCGATCTTGATCTTGGCGACCGCGCTCCCCTCCAGGCTGGAGAGGAGGATCCGCCGCAGGCTGTTGCCCACGGTGTGGCCGAAGCCGCGCTCGAACGGTTCGACGTGGAACTCGCCGAAGGTGTCCGAAAGGGTTTCGCGGTTGCAGACGACGCGACTGGGCAGTTCGAGGCCGCGCCAACGGATACGCATCATGAATCCCCCGGGGGTGTGCTCGCTCGGGACGGCCCGGTCTCAGCGGCTCAACAACTCGACGATCAACTGGGGAGCGACCTGGAGGGTGACGTCCTCGACGGTCGGCAGGCGGCTGACGCGGCCCTCGGGGGGGTCGGCGCTGATCCGGTCGAGCCAGTCGGGGACCGGCGACAGGAAGCCGGCCTGGGCGTTCTCAAGCGCCAGGTTCTTCGAGCGGTCGCGATCCTTCAGCGCGATCTGGTCGCCGGGCTTCACCAGGAAGCTGGGGATGTCGACCTTGCGGCCGTTGACGGTGACGTGGCCGTGACGGATGAACTGCCGGGCCTGGGGGCGGCTGGCGGCGAACTGGAGCCGGGCCACGACGTTGTCGAGCCGGCGCTCCAGGATCGACATCAACAGGTCGCCAGTGTTGCCGGTCTTGCGGGTCGCCTCGGCGAAGTACTTGCGGAACTGGCGCTCGAAGATGCCGTAGTACCGCTTGACCTTCTGCTTCTCGCGGAGCCGGACGGCGTACTCGCTCGCCTTGCCGCGGCGGAACTGGTGCATGCCGGGGACGCCGTCGCGGCGTTCGACGGCGCACTTGGCGCTGTGGCACCGCGCCCCCTTCAAGAAGAGCTTCATGCCCTCGCGACGGCAGAGTCGGCAGACGGGTCCTGTGTGTCGTCCCATGGTAGATCCGGGAAACCTCGATGATTCGTGTGGGGTGCGCGAAGGGCGGCGGGGCCACGCCCGTTCCGGTCGGTCAGACGCGACGCTTCTTGGGGGGGCGGCAGCCGTTGTGCGGCAGCGGGGTGACGTCCTCGATCGCCTTGATCGACAGGCCCGAGGCCTGGATCGCGGTGATCGCGCTTTCGCGGCCGGAGCCGGGGCCCTTGACCTTGACCTCGACCTCCTTGACGCCGAACTTGGTCGCCGCGGCGGCGGCCGTCTCGGCGGCCCGCTGGGCGGCGAACGGGGTGCTCTTGCGGCTCCCCTTGAAGCCGACGGTCCCCGACGAGGCCCAGCAGAGGGCGTCGCCGTTGGGGTCGG
>CALCIC010000602.1 GCA_937907405.1 uncultured Isosphaeraceae bacterium
GGAGGTCCAGGGCCGATTCGACGTCCTGGGCGATCAACCCTCGCTCGCGCTTCGGGCTAGTATTTCGGGCCTCACGACGCCAATCCCAGCAATCCGTGACAGGAGAGATACTTGTCATACTTATCATACTCGTCATACTTTCCACCCCTCCGGGGACGTGACAAGTATGACGAGTATGGAGGCGACCCTCACGCCTCAAGGGTCAGGGTGTATCCATCTATCCATCTTATCCATCTGGCCACGCACCTTATCCATCTGGCCACGCACCTAAACCAGGCAAGATAGATGGAATTGGCCAATCGCTCCCTTGGCCGAATCACCCATCCTATGCATCTGAGGTGCATGGCCAACTCATTACATTAACTCATTCATTCCTTATCGCGGGTCGCGACGGCTGACGAACGGCTCGAGGACCTCCGGTCGGTAGAGCGTCCGGTCCTCGCGGATGCGCTTGATGCATTCAAGAATGATCGGACCTTGATAGTCGATCGCGTCGAGGCTTTGGAACCAGGCGGGCCAGTTGATGGAGCCGTGGCCGGGGGGGTGGTGGGAATCGCGTCGGCCGTCGTTGTCGTGGACGTGGGTCGTGGCCAGCAGGGCGCCGGCGGCGAGGGTTTCGGCGGCGGGGTCGGACGTGATGTTGGCGTGGCCGGTGTCGATCGCCAGGGCGAGCCGGGGGTGGTCGAGTTCGCGGAGCAGCGCCGAGAGGTCCGCCGCGCGGCTGCCGGGGGAGACCCCCGGCGGCATGTTCTCGACGCAGATCACGATCCCGGTATCGTTCGCGTGGTCGGCGACTTCCAGCAGGCCGCGACCGAGGGCCGCGCGGCGGGCGTCGAAGTCGGCGGCGGCCGAGAGCCCGCCGGGGTGGACGACCAGCTTCGCGCCGCCGGCCGCTTCGAGCCAGTCGACGCAACGCTTCAGGTCGTCGACCGAGGAGCGGTGGGTCGACGGGTCGAGCGAGCCGAGATCGACCCGGTCGGCCTGGATCGACTCGCCTCCCCAGCAGCCGTGGGCGCTGTGGATCGTCAGGCCCCGGTCGGCGACCTTCGAGCGCAATCCGGCGGGGTCGGGGAGCGTCTTCCAGAGGGGGAGGATTTCGAGGACGGAGGCCCCCATCCATGCGGCCAGGTCGAGTTCGTCGTCGAGCTCGATCCTGGGAAAACCGTAAACGATCATCGTTCCGAGCGGGCGGCTGGGCACTCTCGTCTTCCTTGTCGTCAAGGGCCGCGCCCGACGGTCGCCGACCGGTGGTGATACCTCTTGTCGAACCGCGCTTCGGGAGTCATGATAGCAACGAAACGGCCCCGGACCACCGTAGCGCCCTTCCATGATCGCCCCCGAAGGGCCCGAGAGGCAAGTCGGGGCGAACCGGAAACGACCGACAAGCCCGCAGGCCCAGCGCCGCGGGCCTGTACGTACTTCGGGTCGAGGCCGTCTGGAAGCAGTAGTAGAAAGGAAAGCCGCGCATGCCGCCAGCGACCCTGGTCGACCCCGCATCCATCGACACGTCGCACGTCCTGCTCGATCGCGAACAGATCCGTCGGCTGAACCCCCAGCGGTTCGAGATGGAGCAGCTCACGGCGATCGTCTCGATCGACGAGAAGCACAAGCTGATCATCGGCTACAAGGACGTGCTGCCCGACGAGTTCTGGGTGCGCGGCCACATGCCCGACTATCCGCTGTTGCCCGGCGTGCTCATGTGCGAGGCCGCCGCGCAGCTTGCAAGCTGCTACTGCGTCCAGACCAAGCTGGTGCAGGAGGGATTCGTCGGCTTCGGCGGCATGGAGGACGTCCGGTTCCGAGGCCAGGTCCGCCCCGGCGACCGCCTCTTGCTGATCGGCAAGGCGACCCGGCTGCATCGTCGGCAGACCATCTTCGACGTCCAGGGCTTCGTGGAGTCCAACATGGTCTTCCACGGCCGGATGATCGGCGTCACCCTGTCCAGCCAGAACGAAGGCCCAGGCTAAGTAAGAGAAGACCGAACCGCCCCATGACACGCTCGCGCGCCGATCTCGACTGCTCCTCCGTACTGCTTGAACCCGAGCAATTCCCACCCGACGACCTGCTGAGCTGGCCCGGCCTGTTCGGCGACGATCGGCCGATCCTGATCGAGGTCGGTTCCGGCAAGGGGCTGTTCCTCGTCAACGCCGGCCGCCGCCGCCCGGAGTTCGGCTGCTTCGGCGTCGAGTTGGCCAGGAAATACGCCCGGCTGGCCGCCGAGCGCGCCGTGAAGGCGGGGCTGACGAACGTCCGGATGTGGCCCGGCGACGCCGGCTCGCTGCTCGCCCGCCGCGTCCCGGCGGCGAGCGTCCGCGAGGTCCACGTCTACTTCCCCGACCCCTGGTGGAAGAAACGGCACAAGAAGCGCCGGGTGTTCAACGAGACGCTCGTCGCGAGCATCCTCCGCGTCCTCGAACCGAACGGCGAACTCCATGTCGCCACCGACGTCGAGGAGTATCACGGCGTCATCCGTGATCTGCTCGCCGCCGAGCCGAGGTTCGTCGAGATCGACCCGCCGCCGCTCAACGATCCCGAGGACGATCACGACTACCTGACGAACTTCGAGCGGAAGTATCGGATCGAGGGACGACCAGTGTATCGGTCGAGTTATCGGCTTATTACAGACGGTAAGTGATTAGCGACCTGGCCGCCCACTTCGATTTCTTGCTTATTTCTACACCGTTCGCGAACTTTCAAGCCATTCGCCGCCACTGATATTGTGGAAAGACCTACGGGCGGAAGGCAGGAGTTCGGTAAGGGCGCGTTCGGCCTGGAGTTGGCTCCTCGAAAAAGACTGGAGGCGAGGCATGGAGATCGGCGAGTCCCAGACACGGGCGGCGGTGGCTCACCGAGCCACGGTCGAGATAACAACGTTCCTTGAAAAGGAGCTTTTTCCTCGGGTCAGTGAGAAGCTCAGGAACCCCGAGGAGTTCGGCCAGGTGGTATGCGGACTCTACGCTCGGCTGTTCCTGCTCGCAAAGACACTTTGCCAGCTTCCGGATTCGTCACACTTTCAGACGGTTCGTTCGAGTTCCAGGACGGCCTTTGAGGTGATGGTGGACTTGAAGGAGCTGGCGGCTAACCGCTCTCTCGCGGCCAAGGTGGTCGCGCACGGATACGCATCGAGGTACCGGAATGCCCGAAGGACTGTCGAGGCCCTGCGAAAGCACGACAGGGTGCCGCCGGAGCGATACCGCCACGAGTTCACCCTCTCCGACGATCCAGTCGAACAGAAGAGGTTCAAAGACCTTTGCCATACCCACTGGGAGAGGAAAGATGGGAAGGTAAAACTGCCGGATAATTGGTCTGGTAAAGACATAGCGAGTCGGGCGCGAGCTCTCGGGCCTGAGTATGAGGAACTGTACTGCAAGGTCTACGCCGTGGACTGCGCAGTGGTTCATTCCAGCATCACGATGGTTTGGGGGTTTCCGGCCGAGTTCTTCCACAACGCCTTCGCCGTGGGCCATATGAACTTCCAAAAATTCCTACTGCGGTCCACAGCGTCGGTCTGCGAGGCCTGTGATCTACGGCCTGACCCCGCTAGCTTCGGTGAGCTGCTCAAAAGCCTCGAACTGCACACTGGTAAACTACTCCTCGAGGCGATAGGTTGAGCTATCTCGGAGGGCCGAATCGCGTCTGTAATTCAAGCACCTCCTGAGGCCACCGTGCTGATGCATCCCATACGCAGCAGACCCCAAGCTTCTTCGCTTCATGTGTTTGCATGGACGGACGATCAGCCTTTCAATCGTCGTTCAAATGATTTTCACCAAGCTCCGCATTTAGCGCATTTTGCAATTAGGTTGCAGACGACTCGAAGATCGAATTCCCTTCTCCCCCTTGCGGGAGAAGGTGGCCGGAACGGCCGGATGAGGGGGAGCGACGGCCATCGACGCCCCCTCATCCGCCCCTTCGGGGCACCTTCTCCCGCGAGGGGAGAAGGCATGCTCGCGTCACGCTGCTTTAATGTCTGTATGCAACCCAAACGCAAAACGCGCTAGGACGGCGCGACGACGGCCTCGTAGGCGCGGGTCTTCGAGGGCGCGCCGTTGGCGTTGCCGGCGGCGCCGAGGCTCCCGGCGAGTTCGATCTGGTAGAGGTCGTTGCCGGTGTCGGTGGGGTATTCGCCGGTGATGCAGGCGCGGCAGAGGCGGTCGGGGGCGAGGCTGACCGACCGGGCGATCGATTCGACCGGCAGGTAGCGGAGGCTGTCGGCGCCCAGTTCCTTGGCCATCCGGTCCTGGGCCTCTTCCGAGACGACGTAATGCTCGCCGTCGAACTCGGCGTAGCCGGCGGCGAACAGTTCGTCGCGCTTGGACATATCGATACCGTAATAGCAGGGCGCGATGATCGGCGGGCAGGCGACGCGGAGGTGGATCTCACGCGCGCCGCCGCGGTCGCGGATCTCGTGGACGAGCGCCCGCATGGTGGTCGACCGGACGATGCTGTCCTCGACCAGAAGGACCCGCTTGCCGGCCAGGACCTCGGGCAGGGGGGTGTACTTGAGCCGGGCCTTGGCGGCGCGGTCGGCGGTCCCCTCGATGAAGGTCCGGCCCACGTACCGGTTGCGCATCAGCCCCTCGACCGACGGCACGCCGAGCGAGTAGGCCATGGCGTCGGCGGCGGCCTTGGCGGTGTCGGGGACCGGCACCACGATGGTCCCCTCGTCGAGCGGCACGGTTTCGAGCCGGGCCATCTCCTTGCCGAGCCCGGCGCGGCTCAGATAGACGGAGCGGTCGTCGAGGGTGCTGGCGACGTTGGCGAAATAGATCCACTCGAAGAAGCAGTGCGCCTGCCGGGGCGACGGCGCGTACCGCTCGATCCGAACGCCGGCCGGCCCGGCCACGGCCAGGCTGCCGGGCTCCAGCGACTGGATGTCGCGGAACCCGAGGTTCGCCAGCGGCACGCTCTCGCTGGCGGCGGCGAACAGCGGGCCGTTCTGGGCGATGCAGAGGGGACGGAACCCCAGCGGGTCGCGGGCGACGATCACCTCGCCGTTGGCCGTCAGCAGGACGATGTTGTACGCGCCGTCGAACCACTCGGAGAGGCGGCGGAAGATCCCCACCCAGTCCGGGTCGTGGTCCTCGGTCTGCAACTCGTACGCCAGGGCGTGCATGATGATTTCGGTGTCGGTGTCGCGCTTGAGGTGGTAGTCCCCCTTGGCGAGCAGCTCTTCCTTGAGGGCCTTGTAGTTCGCGAGCTGGCCGTTGAAGGCGAAGGCGAACCACTTGGTCTTGCGGCCGTGGTCGCGTTCGAACGGCTGGGCGTTGTAGCGGTCGTCGCCGCCGCAGGTCGCGTACCGGACGTGGCCGATGGCCGCCGGCCCGTCCACGCCCGCCATGATGTTCTCGAACTCGACCTTGTGATTCAGCCGAAACGCCTCGGCGACCGTCCCCAGCTCCTTGTGGACCTTGATCAGCGCGTTGCGGTCGGATCGGAAGCTCGCCATCCCCGCCGCGAGCTGTCCTCGGTTCTGCATGTCGAGCAGCATCCGCGGCACCAGTCGCGCGACGCTGTTGACGTCGCCGGCGATCGGCACCAGGGGCGAAACCGGCGCGCCGGGAGCATGAAAGACCGCCGCGACGCCGCACTCATGGTGAAGTTCACCCATGGATGAGGTGTTCCCCTTGCCGACCCGCGTAAAAGGTCGGGAGCATTAGTGGTGGAGAAGAAGAGACGGTCGAGGAAGGCCGAAGGCCGAGTTTCATCTAGGCCCCCACCGACTCGCTATTATAATAGTGGGTGCAGCTTCCTACAACCTTCACGAACCCGGGACGTTGCGATTTCCCGCCGCGCGACGGGAGGAAACGGACCAATCCTCCCAGCTTTGCGCTCGATGGACCGGGCGGCCGTTTGGATCGAAGGCGAGTCCTAACTTGAACATCGACGCGGACGTTCGAACGCAAGAGCCGATCTGGACGACGCGGATCGAGGGGGCGCCCGCGGGCCCGGGGTCGATTCGCGATCTGGTGCGGGACGAAGTCGTCCTTTCGGCTCAGACCTGGGTCGTCAAGGTGGGCACCAGCGTCCTGGCGGGCCGCGACGGCCGGCTCGACCTGGCGAAGGTCGACCATCTCGCCGAGCAGATCAGCAAGGTCATGGACACCGGCCGCAAGGTCGCCCTGGTCAGCTCCGGCGCCGTCGGCGCGGGGATCGGCCGGCTCGGCCTCAAAGGCAGGCCCGACAACCTCCGGCAGTTGCAGGCCGCCGCCGCGATCGGCCAATCGTATCTGATCCGGGCCTACGACGACGGCCTCCGCAAGCACGGCCGACACGCCGCGCAGCTCCTGCTCACTCATGAAGACTTCGACAGCCGTCTCCGCTACCTCAACATGCGGAACACGCTGCACGCGAGATC
>CALCIC010000603.1 GCA_937907405.1 uncultured Isosphaeraceae bacterium
GAACCAGGAGTCTTTGCGAATGAACCGCCCGCGGTCGGGCGCCCGACGCCCGCCGCCCGGAATCCAGACCCGATTCTCGGTTCAGGGCGAGATGCGCGACAGGCTTGAACAGTCGTCCCCGGAGTAATAGCCGTAATTCAGCTCCTTCGCCACCGCCGCCGCCGCCTTGTCGGAGGCGATCTCGGCGGCCTGGGGCGCCTTCTTCCCGGCCTTGAGCTGGGCGGCGTACTCCTTGTCGAAGACGGTTTTGTAGCTTTTCTCGACCTTCGCGTCGTCGATGGGGTCCGTACTCTTGTCGGTCTTGACCATGACGTACTTGTGCTTGCCGCTCTGCACGATGCTGATCTTCTCCTTGAAATCGTCGAGGGTGCCGAGGTCGCCGCCGCTGAACGTCGTGTTCGCCCCATTCCAGGCGCCGTCGTTCTTGCCGTAGGGGTGGGTGTGGAACGTCCCGACGTAGGTGTTGTCCTTCGGGACCTTGGTGTTGGGCTGGAAGGAGGCGCTCTTCCCTTCGTCGGTGTTGATGAGATCCATGTCGCCGTCCTTGTCGAGCGCCAGGGTTCCCCCGTGCTCCTTGGAGATATTCTTGTCGCTGAGGCTTTTGTCCCACTGCTCCTGCATTTTTTTGCAGACTTCCTTGGGGATCGCGATCTTGTCCGGTAGTTTATCCAGCTTGGGCGTCGACTTGCTCAGTTCCGTAATCGACGTGGGAGCCGGGGGGGCGGGAGGCGGAGGCGGAGTCGGCGGACACGGCGTCGTCGGCGCGGCCGGGGGAGACGTGGGGGCTGATGGCGGGGCCGGCCCGCCCGACGCGGCGAGATACGAGTCCATCCACTCCTTGCGAAGCGCGCCGTCCTCCGGTGCCATCGTGAGCTTGCGTCCGTTGAGCTCGGGATGGTTCTTGAAGAGCGCCTGATCCGCGGCCTTTACAGCGTCGGGGTTCAGCGGCAGTTTCGCATGTCGCATGACTAGCAGCCCACTCTCAGGTCGAAGATCAAATGATCGTCGATGACGTCCATCTTCGCCTCGCCGTCAAGATCGGCGCGGGCGAGAGCCTGTCCCGCCCAGGGGTAAAGCGGATCGGCGTCGAAGCCGGGGCCGAGGAGCAGCATGCACTCGATGTAGCGCTCGACGTCCGCCTCGTTCAAGACGCCGTAACGGCGCGCGTCGACCAGACCGCGACGACAGAGCGCTTTCAGGCCCTCGTCGTCGAACTCGTGCTTCTCAACCTCCCTGGGAAAGTTGGCGCGCAGATGCACCGCGGTCCGGTCGACGAATCGGTCCTCAAGCCGTCGCGATAAGACTTCGACCTGTTCGTTGCGGATGCGAAACAGCACGGCGCGGGACTCCTCATCGACCGATTCCTGAGCAAGTGTCGCTACACGACGACGGCCGGACGCGTGGGATGAACGCGGGCCTCGGCGCGGTCGGCGGCGAATTCGAGGGCCGCGCCTTCGGCTTCCGACTCCATCAGGTAACGGCGGATCGGACCGAAGAATTCGGCCCGCTCCCCAGGAGTGCAGGTCGGCAGGAAGACGGACAGCACCCTGGGGTCATAGAAGCGGAACAGGACCGCCTTGCCACCTTCCAACTCCACGGTCAGAAACCGCCGGAGGTGTTTTCGGACGGCGTCGAACGGCTCGTCGCTGGTCAGGAAGACGCCCCAGCTCTCGCCCCAGCCCTCGCGGACGAGTCCCTCCAGGAACGGAGACTCCCTCGGCAGCGTGATCAAATACGGGGCGACGAAGCCCAATTCCACGGCCTGAGGGCCTTCGTAGAGCGACTGTTTTTGCTCGGGACACTCGATGATCCGCAGATGCACCATCGGATCGCGGGCGGCGTCGAGGATGGCGTAAAGCGGCGCCCTGCGCGCGCGGAGGAAGTCCAGGACGCCGTCGACGGGCCGCGGCTCTAGGACGGCGTGCTCGGCGGTCGCGACGGGCGCCTCGGAATGCAGTTCGGCGGCGCTCGCGACCGCCCGCCCCCCCACAACGACGAGGGTCGACTCGGGCGCCGCGAGGGCGAACCGAACGCGGAGCAAGGTGGTCCCCAGGCCGATCACGTCCCCCGGCGCCACGACGGCCGAACCGACCCGCGCGCCGTTGATGGTGGTCCCATGCGAGCTTCCCAGATCGCGCAGCCGGCATTCGCGGCCGTCGTGGCCGATCGCGAAATGGCGACGCGAGACGGTGAGGTCGTCGGCCAAAATCAGGTGCGCGGGGGCCGCGCGACCGACGATCGCCTCCGAACCGGGCTCGATCACGAACGATCTCCCGGTCCCCGGTCCCGCTCTGACTTCAAGGACGAGCTTCATGAGACGTCGCCACCCGGCCTCGGACTCGTTTCTCTCGTGTTACGACTTCGAGCAGACCTCGCTGAACGGGACACCGGTCTTGGCCGCCATCGCCAGGGCGCCCCCCTGCCCCATGGCCGGAGCGCCCATGTAAATGGAATCGCCGATGATCACGGTGGGGCAGCCCATCGCGATCGTGTTCGGCGGCCCGATGCATTCGAGGATCGTATCGCCGGCGCGGCATGCGGGGAGGTTGTTGATCAAGACCGTCAAGCTGCCGGTGATCACCATCCCCTGCGAGTGGGGCGATGGGACGGGAGGGGGGAAAAGGGTCGCGCACATATGGGTGTCGGCCCCGGCGCCCGCGCTCGACATCGCGGAGGCCATGCTGGACGTCGCCGTCGTCTTGGCGGTGGTTTCCGCCGTAACCGCGGCGGGCAGCCCGGGGGTCCCGGCCGCGGCGGCGGTGGCGGTCATCGCGGCGGCGACGGCGAGGTCGCTGGTCGTCTTGGCGGCCATCACGCCCGCGGCGGCGGCCAGGGGCATGCCGCGCCAGGCCGGCTTCATGCCGATCAGCACGTTGACGCTTCCCGGTCCCGGCCCCAGCACGGGCGGAAGTGGATGGGCGACGGGGTCGCCGACGCGGGCGGCTGGACCTTGAGGCATCAGGGTTCCCTCAGCTTGAACTCGATTTCTGTCCGGTCTGAGCGTCGTCGGCCTGCTTGGGCTGGGCCGGTTGGGCTTTCTTCGGCGACTGAGGGCTGGCCGACTCGGCGGCGCCGGCGGCGCCTCCGCAGTTGATCTTCACCATCGTCCCTTCGATGGTCACGCCCGTGGCGTCGATCTTCACGAAGCCGCCGGCCGCCTTGATCGTCAGTTCCATGCCGGCCTCGATCACGACCTTCATTCCAGCCTTCAGGTGAATCTCCTGGCCGGCCTGAAGGACTTGATTGGTGCCGATCTTCTCCTGGCGCGCGCCTCCGACGGTGAGCGACTGATTCCCCCCCACGCTCTCGGCGCGGTTCTTTTCGATGCTGACGTCGTGGTCGCCGCCGCCCGACGCGGAGCCCGAGCCGATCAAGAGCTGGACGCTCCCTTCGACGTGCTCGATCCGGTGGCGATGGACATGAACGTTCTCGTCACGCCAGATCTCCGTGTTCGAGTCGCCCGCCTTGTCCTTGGTCTTC
>CALCIC010000604.1 GCA_937907405.1 uncultured Isosphaeraceae bacterium
GATCACGCGGGCCGTCTTGGCGTCGAGCGTGACGACCTCGTGGTCGCCGTACCCGGCGTGGAGCACGGCCAGGACCGCCTGGCTGGGATGCTCGGCCAGGGTGATCGGGAAATCCCCCAGGGGCGCCTGCCGGCCCACCGGCCTGAGCGACCAGCCGTTGGGCAGGAGGACCGCGCCCGAGGTCGTCAGGCCGGGCCAGACGGTCGCCTCCCGCGGCTTCGGCTGCGGCGCGGCGGGCTGCTGGGCCCAGGCGGTCGCCGTGAGCGAAGTCGAAACCAAGACGCCGGCCATCGCCGCATTCCAGAGACTCGATCGCATGTCGCTTTCCCCTCGATTCGGCCGCCTCCCCGTCGTTAGGGGGCGAAACCTCTCCAAAGAGTAGCGGACGCGAGTCGAGTCGGCCAGCGTCCCGCGCGCCGTCGGAGCCTGTTTCTCGGGATCTTCACGGCGTGTTCGCGGGAGCCGCCGATCGACGATCCGCTCAGACCAGGCCGGTGAGGGGCCCGGCGCCGCAGTGGTCGGGGTTGCCGAACTTGTCGATCTCGTGGCCCATGCCGTGGGCGATCGACAGGAGCAGGCGGTTGTGCGGCTCCCTCTTGAACTTGAGCGCCTGGCCCATCTTGAAGTCGAGGCCGTTGCCGACCAGGACGAACGGGACGTCGTTGAGGGTGTGCGAATTCCCCTTGCCCAGTTCGTTGGTCCAGATGATCGTGGTGTTGTCGAGCAGCGATCCGGGGCCCCCCGGCTCTGGGGTCTCGGCCAGCCGCTTGGCCAGGTAGGCGAGCTGCTCGCAGAACCACTTGTTGATCTTCGTCAGCTTCTCGACCGACTCCTTGTCGCTGTCCGGGTTGTGCGACAGCTCGTGGTGGCCTTCCTTGACGCCGATCCAGTGCATCCGGGCGCCGCCGACCGAGTTGGTGTACTGGAGCGTCGCGACCCGGGCGAAGTCGGCCGAGAAGCTCTGCACCATCAACTCGATCTGGGTCTTGCTGATCCGGGGGATCTCGTCGTTCCGCGCCTTGATCCCGGCCTCGATCTCGGGGACCGCGTGGCTGGCGGCGGTGGGCTCGGCCTTCAGCTCGCGTTCGAGCTCGCGGACGAACGTGGCGTGCTCCTCGAGAATCCGGCGGTCCTCGACGCTGACGGCCGCTTCGAGCGCCTTGAGGTCGCTCTGGACGTCGTCGAGCACGCTCTTGAGGCTCTCCTGGTCCTTCATCCGGCCGTAGAGCTTGGCGAACATCTGGTACGGGTCGTCGATCGGCGCGATCGGCTTGTTCGGCCCCTCGTAGACCATCCTCGTCCAGGTGTCGGCCCGTTCGGGGACCATCACGCCGAATTCCAGCGAGCCGAACCGAGTCCGGGTCGCGGCGTCGGATTGCAGCTTGTTCTTGATCTCCTGGTCGATCGAGATCCCGCTCGACCACCCGGCCGGGGTGTCGGACCCCCCCTGGATGTTGCCCGGGAACAGCTCGATGCCGGTCAGCAGGCAGCCCATCCCGCGCATGTGGCTGTCGCCGTCGCCGCGGACCTTGTCGCAGACCCCGTGCAACGTCATCATCCGATCCTTGAACGGCTCGAGCGGCGACAGGCTCTCCTTGAGCTTGAAGTCCTTGCCGGTCTCGTCCGGCCAGAACGCCGAGGGGATCACCCCGTTGGGGCTGAACATGATCACCAGCCGTTTCTTCCGGGGCGACTCGGCGGCGAAGCCCAGGCTGGGAAGGTTCATCGCGAACGGCAGGGCCGCGGCGCTCAAGCCCAAGTCGCGGAGGAAGGCGCGTCGGTTTCGGGTCCGTGCCATGTCTCGTCTCCGTCGGGTGATTTAAAAAAGAAGCCGTGCGAGTATCAGCGTTTTCAATTTCCCGGGCGGCCCGGGTTCGTACTCGACCCCGTGTGAACAGGCCGCGGCCCGCGTCCACGGGGTCGGGTGCGAACCCGCGCCGCCCCGTCGGAACGAACGTCGGGAAGGGGACGCCCCCCGGTTTTCGGTCAGCGGGCCGACGCCACCGGCGAGGTCGGCTTGTCGTCGGACTTCCTCGGCGTCAACGCCGAGGAGGCCAGGATTTCGACCATCAGTTTACGAATGTTGTAGTCGTGTTGCTCGAACGATTTCGTCAGCGTCGCCAACTCGTCGTCGCCGTAGGCGTTCAACGGCTGCTTGACCAGGTGGTGGAACATCTGCTGGACGAAGGCCGCGTGCGATTCGGAGCTGGAGGCGAGGAAGGCCGCAAGCTCCTTGGGGCCGTCGAACTTGACGACCTCGCCGGTCTTGGACTGGTAGCCGCCGGCCGTGTCGACCGGCTTGCCCTTCTCTTCCTTGCGGTATCGGCCGACGGCGTCGTAGTTCTCAAGCGCGAAGCCGAGGGGGTTGATCATGGTGTGGCAGACCATGCACGCCTTGGGGCTGGTTTGGAGGGCGACCCGTTCGCGGGTGGTCAGGCTGGCGTGGAGGTCGGGGGCCAACGGAGGCGAGGCCTCCGGCGGCGGCATCAAGACCCGGCCCAGCACCCCTCGGGTCAGGAACACTCCCCGGTGGATCGGCGAGCCGGCCCCCGTGTAGGCGAAGCTCGCCATCAGGTAAGGATGCGTCACAACTCCTGCGCGGGGCTCGTCTTTCAGCTTGATTTTCTGGAACGGGGCGTCGGCGGGGAGGTCCGCGCCGTAAAATCGGGCCAGGCGGCCGTTGAGGTACAGGTCCTCGGCCTCAAGGAACCGTCGGTAGTCGGAGCCTCCCTCCCAGACCACGTCGTCGAGGAACATTTCCAGCGAGGTCCGCAGGTCGGAGGCGACCTCCTCGTTGAATTCGGGGAACAGTTTGGGGTCCTTGTCCATGTCGGCCACGCGATCGACCCGGAGCCATTGCAGCAGCAACTCCCGGATCTTGCCCCGGGTCCGGAAGTCGGCCGTCATTCGATCGGCCTGCGCGGCGACTTGCTCGCGGGTCGACAGCTTGCCGTCCTTGGCCGCGTCGAGCAGCGGCTGGTCGGGGATCGAATCCCAGAGTCCGAACGACAGTCGGGCCGCCACGTCGTAGGGGTCGAGGCCGCCGGCGGGCTCCTGGTACAGGAACCAGGGGGACTTGAGCGTCAGGATCACCGACCGCTTGACCGCCGCGTCCAGGTCTCCTCCCTTGGCGAACTGGCGGTCGACGATCACCGCGCGCTGGGCGTCGGTGAGCGGGCGTCGGAACGCCCGGGCGGCGAACTCGCCGCAGAACGCCTTCAGCTTGGTCTCGCGGTCGTCGGCGTCGGCCCTGACCTTGGCCAGCTCTTCAAGACGCCCGACGACGTAGCCGGCGGCCTCAAGCGCGGCGTCGGTCGTGGCCGAGGCCCAGGCCCTGGAGACCGACGTCCCGCGCTCGTAGCCGGAGCTGCGGTCGTCGGGGGGGAACGGCGTCTGGAGCACGAACAGCTCGGGGGTCTTCTTGGGCGAAAGCCGGTGCTGGGGGATCACCTCGACGGCCCGCCCGGGCTGCTTCCAGAGCAGGGCGATCCCGGCCTTCACCGGCTTCGCGTCGTGTTCCTTCTTGTCGTCCTTGACCCCTTGCTTGCCCTTGGAGACTTCGAGCCGGATCGGATACACCCGGCCGCCGATCAACCGGATCGACTCGCGGAACTCGGAGTCCGTCCCCGACTTGACCCAGCGGTCGATGAGCGGCGTCTTGACGTCGTTGAGCCAGAGTCGAACCGAGAGCTCGGTGCGGACGATGATCTCGTAGTCGCCGGTCTCGGGGGCGAGCACCCCCCCCTGCCATTGGGCGAAGAACTCGCGGCCGACCCCCTCGTCCGAGCCCGGCAGCTTGGCGTCGAAGTCGAACGCGACGGTCGGGTCGACCTGCTCGGCGAGCCGGTCGTCCTTCCGCCGTCGTTGCGTCTTGTAGTATTCGGCCTGCAAGCCCTTGGGACCGTCCCAGACCATCGGCCCTCGGCCCCCGGAGATCAGGTCGGTGAGGGCGTTCTGATACTGCCTGACCGTCAGCCGGGACAACTCGATCCGGACCGGCTGGTTCCGCGCCCGGGCGATGCTGGAATAAAACGCGCCGTGGATGAACTCGGCCACCGCCTTCGCGTCTTCCCCCACGCAGGCGTCGGGATCGTCCTCGGGCATCGTCTCGTCGATGTAGGCGGTCAGCTCCTGGACCGACTTGTCCCCCACCAACGCGTGGGGATACTCCTTGGTCCCCTCCCCCGCTTTGCCGTGGCACGAGAGGCAGTCGCGGACGTAGACCGCCTCGCCTCGGGGCGTGGGAGGGTCGGCCGCGAGCGCGAGCCCGCACCATGCGAACGTCAGGACGACCGGGAACGCCGCTGCAATCGGACGAACGCGGCGGGCGGGGGCGAGCAGCGGGGAGAGCGGAGAATTCATGGCGGGCCAACCCTTTGACCGAGTTGGGGGTGTCGACCGAGGCCGGGACGTTCCGGCGCTCGAAAGCGGGCGGGGCGAGGCGCAAGATTCTACATCATTTGTTATACATGATCTCAGCCCGGAAGGCAAGCCCCGGACGATCCCCGGTCCTTCGGCGGGGAGGCGCGGGTTTCCCGACCCATCGGCGCGAGGGTTGCTGGAAGGACGTTCGCGGCCCTCGGCGATCGAGGTCGCCGGATTCACGGATTTAGATTCACCAATCGACGGAAGGGGGAGACCATGCCCAGAGGTGACAAATCCAAATATACAGACAAGCAGAAACGCCAGGCCGAGCACATCGAGGAGAGCTACGAGTCGCGTGGGGTTCGCGAGGACGAGGCCGAGCGTCGGGCCTGGGCGACCGTGAACAAGTCGACCGGCGGCGGCAAGAAGTCGGGCTCCGGTCGTGGGAAGCCCGTTTCCCATGCCTCAAGCGAGAAGGGGGGCTCCAAAGGGGGCGCGGCGTCCGCGGCCCGGACGCCGGAACAACGCTCGGCTTCCGCCAAGAAGGCCGCCGCGACCCGCAAGCGGAACCGCGAGGCGCGGTCGAAGTGACGGGCCGACGCTCGCCCCGATCGGCCGGGGCGAGGGTCGGCATGGCGGTCTTCTATGTTAAAGGGGGACGCCCGTTGGGGAGCAGTCGGCGGCGGGAAGTATTCGACCGCGCGTCGCGGTCGACGAGTGGTTCCGACGCCGATCGTCGTTCGTCCTCCGTCGCCCGACGACGGAGTGCAAGACGCGTGCCGATCCTGAAGGCCCCGCCCTTACTCGGTCGTCCTCGGCGAGCCTTCCAGTAGCCGCGCCAGGCGGCGGAAGTCGGAGTCGGCCTCGATGAACCGGACGACGGTCACCAGGGTCTCGGGGTCGATCAGGGCGCCGAACGGGATGTAGGTCAGGCTGAGCTGTCCCAACGTGGAGATCATGACGCCGTCGTACTGTTTCTCCACCAGGGCGCGGAACGCGCCGACGCCGAGTTGGCTGCCGAGCATGACGTCGAACGCGTGCGGCAGGGCGCATCGCGACTCGTAGCCGAGCTGCACGGGGGTGATACGCCGGGCCCTGTGGGTCCGCTTCTGGTATGCGGCGTCGACCAGGTCGACGAGCTTGCGGGCGAGGTTGGTCGCCGCCAGCGAGATGTGGCCGTGGTCGTCGAACTTCACCCCTTCGAGATACTCGCTGGGCAGGAACCCGGCGAGCCCCTCGGCGACGACCACCACGCCGTACTCCTTGTTCCGCCGCTCGCGGTCGAGCATCAGGTCGACGATCGAATCGACGAACTTGCCGACGTTCATGATCTTGCGGCGGGTCGAGACGCCGGTCTTGGGGTCGGTCAGCGTCTCCTCGGAGACCAGGTCGCCGGTCATGTCCTCGACGCTCAGGACGAGGCTGGCCTCGCTGGCGATGGCGGCCCCGTAGGCGAGCCAGCCGGCGCTTCGGCCCATGCACTCGGCGATGAAGTAGCCGCGGGTGGCCTCGCCGTCGGCCAGCAGGTTGCGGATCTCTTCGGCCAGGGTCTCGACCGCCGTGAAGTAGCCGAAGGTGAAGTCGATGCCGCGGTAGTCGTTGTCGATCGTCTTGGGGACGTGGACGACCGAGATCCGCTGTCCCTCCGGCATCGTGTCCTGGAACAGCTTGAACTTGTTGGCCGTCTTGAGCGTGTCGTCGCCGCCGATGGAGACCAGGGCGTCGACGCCCAGCGACCTGAGCGCCTCGTGGACGGTTCGCAGGCGGGCGGTCCGCTTGGGGTCGGCGACGTGGTCGGGGTGCTCCACGTCCTTGCCGGGGTTCGTCCGCGCGGTGCCGATCATGATCCCCCGCGTGTTCCGCGTCCGCCGCAGCTTCTCGGCGTCGAGCTTGACGTAGTCGCGGCCCTCCTGCATCGGGTGCTCGGGGCCGAACTCGACCAGATGGGAGTAGCCGTTGAGGACGCCGACGACTTCCACGCCGTGGTTCACGAACGAGGCCGCGCACGTGGAGATCACCGCGTTGGCGGCCGGGGCCGGGCCCCCCGCGAACAGGATGGCGACGCGACGGATCGGTCGGCCGGTCGGCTTCAGTTCGACGGACGCGGGGACGCTCTGCGAGGCGGACATTCGATGCTCCATCCAGATTCACTGGGGTCTTTGGAAACCGGCCGTCGACGCGCGGACGGCGATCCTTAATGGTCACACATTAACGACCGCCGACGTGGTTCACAACGTCAGTTCGGAACGTCCGACGAGGCGAAGTAGGCCCTGTCGAGCGGCTCCATCGCGTCCAGCCAACGGCCCGCCTGCCTGGCGAGGCGGTCGATCATCTCCTTGCCCGATCCGCGCGCGATGGCGGCGATCCGGCCCTCGGGGTCGACCAGGAAGTGCCAGGGAGGGTCGGCGCCGTCGACCCCGAACGTCCGCCGGGCGTCGCGGTCGGCGCGGTACAGCGGCAGCCGCCCCGGCCCCTCGAACGACGCCAGCGCCGCGCGCAGCCGATCCGGCCCCCCGGGGTCGACGGCCGCGGCGACCATCGCGAACCGCCTCGACGGGCCGAGTCGCTTCCAGGCCGCTTCAAGCCGAGGCAGCACGGCGAGCCCCTCGGCCGACTCGGCCGACAGGAAGACCAGCCATGTCACGCGCCCCTCGATCCCCAGGAACAGCAGTTGCTCGGCGTTCTCAAGCCGGCCCAACCGGGTCGGCGGCAGGTGCGAGCCCACCTTCGGCGGCGAGGGCCAGAGCCCCGGGCCGAACCGAAGCCAGACCGTCGCGGCCACCAGCGCGACCGTGATCAGGCCCAGCGTGAAGCTCGGCCGGTCGCGCCCCGCGTCGGTTTCGTCGCCGTTCGGAGTCGCCGCGTCGGTCGTCATAAGCGGGGTCTCGAATGAGTTGTGTCGGGGGGCGGGATGCCGAACCATCCCCCATGTGGAGTGCGGGAGCTTGCTCCCGCATGGGCCGCGTATTGGGCGCGGCGGCAAGCCGCCGCACTCCACATCGTGTGTTGGACCGGCCTTACTGAAGCCGGCTGGGAATCGGAATCGGGTCCAGCGCGGGGGGCGACAGGACGATGACGGCGTCGTACGGCGGTCGGCCTTCGAGGGGGACTTCCAGGTCCGCCCGGCCTTTGTCCGGGTCGCGTTCCAGGGGCGTCGTCTTCCCCATCGGGATCGCGTCGTACTCGATCAGTTCCTCGGGCAAGACGATCGTATGGGCGTCGGGCTTGAGGACGTGGAGGTAG
>CALCIC010000605.1 GCA_937907405.1 uncultured Isosphaeraceae bacterium
GGGAGTGAACGCTGGACACCGGCTTCGAACGGTGATAGATCGATTCAAACACCATCCCCATCAATCAGGCGTACAACGGGAATGGAGAGCATGGAAACGACCAGTCAAACGCGATACCGTGCTAATGCAATCATGGATTCGATCACGAAATCACGGATGCTTGATTCCAGCGGGCCTCAGGACGCGGGCCGAGTCACGGAGAAAGGCAGCCCCATGAACGGAACGGCCTGTGAACCGCGCGGCCAGGGTTATCGATCGCCGGAACTCCTGGGCTCTCCGACTCGGGAGCGGAGTTATCGGCTGATCGTCGGGAACGCCCCGTCGATCGTCGAGGAGCTTCGGCTGATTGCGGGGTGCAGGTTGGGGGAGGAAGAGGCCTGGAAGACGATTTTTCGAGATTATCATCCCAGGCTGCTCGATTACCTCGATTTCTTGACGCGGATCTGGGGGGGGGATCGAGAGCAGGCCGAAGAGGTGGCCTTCACGCTCTGGTGCGGGCTGTACGACGGCACGGCGAGGTTCCTCAAGAAGTACGACCCCGCGGTGGGCGGACTGCTGCGATGCATCAAGAACGAAGCGAGAAGCGTGCTGAACCGTCGGCGGCGATCGGCGATGCGAGGCCGGCGCCGCGAGCGCGAGGTCGCGCGGAAGGAAGCATCCTGCGACGACGTGACCTATGGGCTCGTGGTCGAGGAATTCCTCGCCACCCTGACGCGCCGCGAGCGTGAGTTCTGCGTGTCGATCCTCCTGAGAGTTCCCGAAGCCGGCGCAATTCGCCCAATTTCCGAAACGAATGAATACGCGTTGCGTTGTCGGATCATGAAAAAACTTCGAATCTACATGATCCAGAATAATTGAGAGCATGAACTGTAAGATTTTCGCTCGTAGCGGGCATTAGTTCATGTCAGGCGCGGTGCGACGACCTTGAGAACAACCCCAAAGACGAACCTCATCCGGATCAGTGGGGAAAATTCTCATTGGATCACCGCGCCCGGCGAGCGAGCATTCCATTTTCCCGTGGCGCTCGATCGAGGGGCCACTTCCCTGGAAGGCCGTCCCCGACGCGTGAACACAAAAGAGGCGACCGGATTCATCAGGAGTTCCCGACCATGACTTGGCTCAGCAGACTTCTCCCCCAGACCTCCAGCCGTCAGCTCCACTCCGCCCCCCTGCACC
>CALCIC010000606.1 GCA_937907405.1 uncultured Isosphaeraceae bacterium
CGCATCAGCGTCTGGAATCAACAAACCGCATACATCAAATCCCGGAAAGTGCAGTTAACAGGGAAGTCTTCAAGAAAACGAACATACCTGAGTGTATTGCCTTTGACGGTCAGGCGATTCGCTGCCGCAAGAGTCTTCATGCCAAGTGGGGTTGTTTTCCAGTGAGAGTTTGCAGGCGGTCTAAATGAAGCTCCCTCGAACTCGAAAGGTGAGCTGAGAGATTCGATGTATCCATCGGAAGTGAGAGGATTGCGAGAGAACAGACGAGAACCCGTTGGGATGACGCCGGGATTGTCTTTCTCGGCACGAGTCAACAACCTACGTGACTCATCAGTGAGTTCAACCGAATCGATGAATACGGTGTCCTCGGAGGTAACGCTCGTGGGCTCGTAGAGAGCACGGTATCTGAGATGCTCCTTGTCCTTGCCATACCAAAGGATGAAATCAACATTCAAGGCCAACAGACTGGGGCTGAACCCACCGGTTTTTTGGTAGACGATGATGCCACAGAAGTGCTCGCTCCCAAAGATTTCGTCTAGGAGTGAACGCACTAGGTGTATGTTCTCATCCCCAATCTGCACGAAGATGCTCCCCGACTCTGTCAGTAGCTCCCGCGCAACCACCAGCCGATCCCGTAGATACGCCAGGTACGAGTGAATCCCCAGCTTCCACGTATCGCGAAACGCCCGAATCTGCTCCGGCTGTCGGGTGGCGTCCTCGGCCTTCCCGTCCTTCACATCCCGTTTCCGCGTGCTCACCTGCCAGTTCGACCCGAACTTGATGCCGTACGGCGGGTCGAAGTAGATCGTCTGAACCTTGCCCTTGAGCCCTTCCTTCTCGGCGAGGCTCGCCATGACGAGGAGCGAATCGCCGAGGATCATCCGGTTGGACCAGTGGGGCTGGCGGTCGTCCTGATGGGAGTAGAAGTCCACCTTCTTCTCGAAGTCGTCGTTGAGGCCGTTGAAGTCGCTGAAGAGGTCGAGTTGCTTCTCGGCGCGGTCTTCGGACTGCTTCAAGAGGTCGCGCACGATGGCGTGCGGGTGGATCTTCTCCTGGATGTAGATGGGGACCACGGGAACGGCCAGGTCCTCGCGGTCCTGCTCGTCCTTCCCCTTCCATACAAGCTGCGGGTCAAGCGAGGGGTCTCGGGGGTAGAGCATGGTTTTCGGCGTCCGTTCGTCGTCGGCCACGAAGTCGCGAAGCTCCTCCGTCGGGATGTTCGACCGCTTCTCGCTGCCGTGCCGGATGGAGTCGACTTTCTTCCTGGCCATGAAGGTACTCCGAACGTAGGACAGACGATCCACAGATTACGCAGATTAACGCAGATCGAAGAAATTGAGTTTTCTAATCTGCGTTAATCTGCGCAATCTGTGGATGAGGTTTCGCGATCATCCGCGGTCGTTCGCGGGTTGTTGAAGATGAAGCGTTTGAACTGGAGGCTCCGAGCGCCGAAGTTGATGAGTAGGCCGCGTTCGAGTGTCGTCGCCTTCAGGTAGTTCAGGATCTGAGACTCCTCGACTCCCGAGAGGGCCCGTAGGGCCTTCAACTCGACGATGACGCCTTCGAAGCAGACGAAATCAGCGCGGTAGCCGCAGGGGAGCGATAGCCCCTTGTAATGGACGGGTAGTTCCATCTCGCGGACGAACGGGACCGCGCGCAGGGACAACTCAACCGCGAGCGCGTGCTGATAAACGGCTTCCAGGACCCCGGCCCAAGCTGTCGATGCACCTCCATCGCCGCGCCGATGATCGTGTGAGTCTCAGGGTCGTCCAAGGGTCAAGGCTCCTGTGGCTGGAATCCGGAGAGGTCCACAGATTACGCGGATTAACACAGATTCAAGAGAGGGTGTGTGAAGCCCCCAGCGCGTTTTCGTGAGTTCTGCGTGAATTGGCGGGTGGATCATATCGCCTCCCTTGATCGATTGGAAATCTGCGTTAATCGGCGCAATCTGTGGATGGATGGCCTTTCTCGTCCTTGATCGATTCGCGGATCAAGCGCTGTGCGTCCCAAGGGTCCGCGACCTCGATGAACGCCCAGCGGCCGAACGTGCCGTGGTTGTTCACGGCGGGAACCCAAAGCGTTCGAGCGGTCGCAACCTTCGCGGCCTTGTCCTTCTTCTTCTCGCCGGTCACTTCGATGATGAGCCGAAGCAGGTCGTCCGCTCCGTGGCCGTCGTCGACGTGGGCGATGAAGTCGGGGTGATACTGCCGCTCTTCCCCGTTCAGGGTGTAGGGGATGGTGAAGCTCAGGTTGTGATTCTTCACGTAGCGAACCACCTCGTCCATGTCCTCAAGGGCCTCGGCCATCTTCTGTTCCCACGAGTCGGTGTCGGCGACGACGTGCGAGACGTGGCACTTGTCGGCCCTGGTCGCGTAGACCGGGCGGGTGGTGTCGAAATCGACGTAACGGGTTGAGCCAAGGGTATCATACGGTCGAAGGATGGGCTTGAGCGTCGGCTTCCCGTTCGGCGAATCCTGCGAGCCTCGGACGATGGCTTTGTAGATGCGGTCTGCGGCGTCGTGGGCGAATTCGATGAGAAGAAGGAGCTGCGGAAAGGTCTGGTCCTTGCAGTGAAGGCACTTCGAGAACCATTCCTTCGTGATGGCGAGCACCTGGGGAAAGAGCCACGCTTGAACCTCGTTGTCGAAGTGGTGCTCCTTCGGGCGGTCGGGCTTGGTCGTCCCGTCCTGCCGGAAGTATTTCTCAAGGACGAGCTTCGCGAGAAGGAAGAAAATCTCGTGCTCGCGGCGGGCCTTCAGGTCGTCAAGGGTGTGGATGCTGCTCTCACCGACGATGGGGGCGTTCTCGGTCTTCGTCGGGATGTCCGCGGTCGTGAGCGAGAGCTTCGAGTCCTCGTCGAAGACGGCTTTGAGCTTCTTGTCCGTCACCTCGTAGCGGTAGCCGAGGAGCCGGGGGAAGGAGATTTCGCATCCGATGCGGCTTTCAAGGGATCGCACGCGGGTCGGAAGCGGTCCTGGCTTCGGCTCTTTCGTCGAGCCTGAGCACGGGATGAAGGAGAAGGGAACGCCGTAGACCTCGGCGTATTCGGGCTCGAAGAAGCCTTCCTCGTTCGCGGCGTAGCTCATGCGGCGAAGGGCACGACCGACCACCTGCTCGCACAAAAGCTGCGTGCCGAAGGCCCGGACTCCGAGAACGTGGGTGACGGTGTTCGCGTCCCATCCCTCGGTGAGCATCGAAACGCTCACGACGCATTTGACGTGCTCGCCGAGCTTGCCGGGTTTGCCGACGGTGTTCATCACCTCCCGCAAGAGGTCGTCGTCGGAAAGGCTCTCGGCATCGCGACCGGGGAACCGGGCTCGATACTCGGCCTTGAACTCCTCGATTTCGCGGGCGGCAATCGCCTTGAACTCAGGGCTCATCCCCTCGCCTGATTCAAGCTGCTCGCTATCGACGAGAATCGTGTTCGGGCGGTGGCTCCAGGCGCCGCCGGACTCGTTGTTGAAAATCGGAAGCTGGCCGGGGACGATGACGGTCGATCCGTCGGGGAGCTTCTTTTCCCAACCGGAAATGTAGTTGTAAACGAGCTTGGAAACGTTGGTGTTGTTGCAGACGACGATGAAAACGGGCGGGGTGAGTCCCTTCGCCTGGGCGTCGGTGTTCTTCCGCCAAAGGTCGTAATAACCCTTGTAATTGCTGTAGAGGCTGTTGATGGCTCCCTCAAGCTCGGCGGGGAGCTTCGGTTGTTCGTCAAGCTCCTCGGTTTTCCGGCCCTTCTTGGGAAGCTGGTCGCGGATGCGAAGCCAGAGGCTCCGATAGGTCGGCTGGTCGCCTTCCATCGCGTTGTCGGAAATCGGGACGCGGGGCACCTTCACGATGCCGGACTCGATGGCGTCGATAAGCGAGAAGTCGGAAACCACCCACGGAAAGAGCGTCCCTTCCGGGTATCCCGAACCTCGGAGAAAGAACGGGGTTGCGGAGAGGTCGTAGACCGCCTTGACTCCCATCTTCGCCTTGATGGCCTCGATGCCGGAAATCCAGATGCGGGCCTCCTCGTCCCGCTTCTCGGCTTCCTTGCGGTCGTCTCCCACGAGCTTCTCTTCGGCCACGGGCTCGGGCCGTCTGCGGTAGCAGTGGTGGGCCTCGTCGTTCAGAACGATGATGTTCTTCTTCGTGCCTAGCTCCCGGCAGACCCGGCGAACCATCTGGTCCGGGCTTTCCGTGAAAACCCCGGCCTCGCCTCCCGAGACGAGGGACTTGGTGAGCTTTCCGGCTTTGAGGGTTTCGCGGAGCTTGAAGGCGTGGAAGTTCGCGATGACGAGCTTCGCCTGGGTGAGCTTCTCAATCAGGTGGGACGCGATCACGTCGCGTTGCCGGTAGTAGTTGCCTGGGTCGTTCGGCAAGAGGACGCGCAGACGGTCGCGAATCGTGATGCCGGGGGCGATGAGAAGAAAGGCGTCGGTGAATCGGGCGTCCTGCGGGTTCGCGAGCTTGTTCAGGGCTTGCCAGGCGATGAGCATGGCCATGACGACGGTCTTCCCCGAGCCGGTGGCCATCTTGAAGGCCATGCGGGGAAGTCCGGGGTTCGACGTATCGTTCGCCTCGCGAAGCGAATTCTCGATCCAGGAGTCGCCGTACTTCTTTGCAACCTCGGTGATGTAGACGGCGGTTTCGAGGGCTTCGATCTGGCAGAAGAAGAGCTTCTTCTCGCGGTCGGGGTTGGTCCAGTATTCGAGGAGCCTCGCGGTCGTCGGGGTGACTCCGACGTACCCCCCTTCCCGCCAGACGGCGATCCGGGGCCGGATGCGGTTGACGTTCTTGTTCTCCTCGATGCGGTCCTGCGTCCACTCGGTATCGAAGGCGAGTTGCTTCCCCTTCTTCCTGGGCTGGGCGATGGGGATGAAATAGGAGCTGGTCCGTCGGCCCTCGACGACCTCGTTCGTGATGCCGTCGCTCGTGAACTTGAAATGCCGGGTCGGCTCGCGGAAGGGCGAGTTGAGGACTGGATTCTCGATGATGGCGTTGGACATGGAGGGCCCTTCGGGATCGGATCCGGCCGGCGGGCGAGCGTCGCCTTTTCACCTGTTGAACGCGCCCCGGGAGATCGCGCCGGGGTCCTGGGAGACCTTCTCGGCGAAGCTGCGGAACGAGCTGAGGACGAGCTTGAGCTGGTTGAGCGTCTGGTTGGCGGATACGGCCACGGTGTTGAAGTTGTCGTAGAGTTCGCCCCGGGTGAGCAGCTTCTGGATCGAACCGTCGGTGTTGAGCGTCCCCTGGCGGGTGCGGAGGACGGCCGTGAGCAGCTCGACGTCGGAGGCGATCCGGTTGATCCGGCGGACGGTCTGGCCGAAGTCGGTGGTCGGCGTCTTGTTCACCGGGGCGCCCAGGTCCTTCATCAGCGGCTGGGCGTCGGCGATCGCCGCGTCGAGCCGTGCCGAGGCGGCCGAGAACTTGGCGACGCCCGTCTTGAGGGCGTCCTGAGTCGCGGGGTCGAGGGTGGCGTTGAGCTTGTCGGCGACCTTCTTGAGATTCTCCATCGTGCTCTTGAATTCCCCCTCGTTGTCGCCGATGAAGCCGCGGATGCCCGCGGCGGCACCCGAGACGTCCTTGCCGGTGGTGTTCCAGGTTACGAGGAATTCGTCGAGCTGTTTGGCGCTCTTCGAGATTTCGGCCAGGCCGGCGGCGGCCTCCTGGATCGTCTGAAGGGTCGTGCCGGCGCTCTCGAACGCCTTGGTGGCGGCGGCCAGCGCCTTGCCGGGGTCGGGAGCGACCTCTCCCTCGATGATCGGCGCCGCGGCGGGGGTGGAGGCCGTCTTGAGACGCTCATGGCTCGTGCCGGGGAGCAGGTCGATGGCGACGTCGCCGATCAGCGACTTGGTGAGCCGGGGGACCGAGCCCTCGCGGATCTTGAACTGGCGTTCGAGGGCCAGGGTGACGAGCACGCCGTCGGGCTGGTTGGGGCGGTCGTCGAAGTCGATGGCCACGACCTCGCCGACCCGGATCCCGCTCTTGCGGACGGCCACCCCCTGGAGCACCCCGGGGGCCTCGGCGTAGTGGACCTTGACGTAGCCCTGCTCGCGGAGGATCTGGGGAGACTCGCCGAACCAGACGATCAGCATCGTCAGCACCAGGCCGGCGACGATGACGAACATGCCGATCCGGAACTGCATGATCCGTTCATTCATGAGGAGCTTCCTCTTCCGTGACACCCGGGCGGCCGGGATCGGCGTTCGATCGATCGAGCAGCATTATACGCCGCCGCCGCGACTCTGGGCCATCTCGCGGAGCCGCTCGCCGGCCTCGCCCCGGACGAATTGCCGGACGCGCGGGTCGGGCGAGCCCTCCAGACCCTCGGGAGGGCCGTCGTAGAGGATCTGCGGATCGCCCCGGCCGATCCGGGTCAACGGGTAGAACATGACCACCCGATCGGCCACCTTCTGCACGGTCTTCATCTCATGGGTGACCACGATCCCGGTCTTCTTGCTCGACTTCTGGGTCAGGAGGATCAGCTCGTTGATGACGTCGGTCATGATCGGGTCGAGGCCGGTCGTCGGCTCGTCGTAGAGCATGACCTCCGGATCGAGCGCCAGCGCCCGGGCCAGGCCGACGCGTTTCCGCTGTCCGCCGGAAAGCTCGGCCGGCTTCTTCCGTTCCAGCCCGGCCGGAAGCCCGACCTCCGAGAGCCGGTCGGCGACGATCGAGCGGATCTTCTCCTCGTCGCAGACCTGGTGCTCGCGGAGGCCGAACGCCACGTTGTCGTAGACGGTGAGGCTGTCGAAGAGCGCGGCCGACTGGAAGAGGAAGCCGAAGCGGAGCCGCAGCTCGACCAGCGCCTTGCCCCCCAGCCGGGTCACGTCGGCGCCGTCGAATCGGATCGCGCCGGCGGTCGGATGCAACAGCCCGATGATCAGCTTCAGCAGCACGGTCTTGCCGCAGCCGCTCTCGCCGATGATGCAGACGGTCTCGCCCCGTCGGATCGTCAGGTCGACGTTTCGCAGCACGCTCTGCTGGCGGAATCGGATGGAGACGTTCTGGATCTCGATCAGGGCCTTGGGGGGCGTCGGGGCGCCGCTCGCATCGTCGCTCATAAAAGGCCCGAGGCCTGAGGCCAAATCGAGCGGTAAACCATGTTCCAGCCGATGCCCAGGACGAAGTCGAGGAACAGGATCGCCATGAACGAGAACACGAAGGCCTCGGTGGCGGCCTTCCCCACCCCCTCGGCGCCGGCGCTCGAGTGGAACCCGCGATGGCAACTGATCAGGGCGATCGCCGCGCCGAAGAAGTAGCTCTTGAAGATCCCCGCGAAGATGTCCAGCCCCTCGACGAAGTCGCGCGAGTGCTTCCAGTAGGCGAACGAGTCGACCCCCATCACCTGGGTGGTGATCACCGCGCCGCCGATCACCCCCATGAAGTCGGCCATCAAGGTCAAGAGGGGGATCAGCGTCAGGCAGGCCAGGAACCAGGGGACCACCAGATAATAGATCGGGTTCGTCCCCAGCGCCGAAAGCGCGTCGATCTGCTCGGTGACCCGCATCGTCCCCAGCTCGGCGGCCATCGACGAGCCCACCCGACCCGCCAGCATCGTCGCCGCGAGCACCGGCCCCAACTCCTTCACCAGCGAGATGTTGATGACCGACCCCAGCCGAGTGGCCAGCCCCATCATCTGGAACTGATGGTGCGCCTGGACCGCCAGGACCATGCCGATGAACGTCCCGGTGATCGCCACCACCGACACGCTCTGCACGCCGATGGCGTAAAAGATCGGCACCATCACCGACCATCGCGGCCGGCGCCGAACGATCCAGGTCAGCGTCTGGACCGAGAACAGGCCCACGTCGCCGATTTCGGCCACCATGTCGAAGACATGCTCTCCGAGTCGGTGGACCGCCGTCTCAGGCTGCTCGACGAGAACCGCATCCGGGCTGACTGAAGCCGCCGCCATTCTCGCACCGCCCCCCGACGGGTTCCGTCCCTGTCCGACCCCAAGACCAACGATCATTCTGGACGTTCCACGCCTGCTTGGCAAGTCCGACCCAATCAGATTGAGCGCGAAGGAATTCGGTGTCGCAACCACAATCCGGGGTGGTTTTTGCGGCAAGATCGCCGTGGGGGAGGAGAGGATCGTTTCCGGATCGCGGAAGGCTTTGAGGACGGAATCGTCCGAATCGTGAGTTGTTCGGGTCGAATCTTCGACGCCGCACAAGGCCGAGAGCGGCCGTGCTGGGAACGATTGGATGGTGGTCGTCGACGGCGCGGACTTCTTCGAGGCCGCCAATGCGTCAGCGGGCGAGGCGGACGAAGATCCGGCCGCCGTGGATGCAGATGTCGGCCTCGACGTCGTCGATGCCGCTGAGCGCCATCTCGACGTACTCGAAATCCGCATCCCGATACCGATGCACCACGCCTCGCGGCGATTCCGCGGCGGTCCGGGCCGTCGGGCTGGTCAGCCGACCAACCAGATCGAGCATGAGGTCCGGCAGCGTCCGGCTTGGAACCTCATCGATTCGAGGGGCCCGAACCAGAGGAATTGTGTTCGTGCGCGAGGATTCGATCATTCTAGGACGTCCTTCGTTAGGTCACTGAACGGTCGTGGTTCAGGAACGGCGATCCTGCGGCAAGCAGTTCGTGAAAAAACCAACTCACTCCCTGGCTGAGGTCGATTCGCTTCGAGTCGAGGAAGATCGGTCACTCCACCGTGACCAAAGGCACTTCCCCCGTCGTCCCCACCGGGCGCTCGACGCCCTCGATTGTTGAGGATGGGCTTCGACCTCTGAGACGACACCGTCGCTTCATCGGCAATTCCATCGGCGATATCAATATACAAGCTCTTCCAGGGGGCGAATGAACACCATCGACTCGATCTGTTGTTTGCATGAATGCTTGTTGCGATGGTTCCGTACTTAATATAACGCACCGATTCACGCAAGGGAAGTCGATTCTCCCAACTTTATATGGATCATGGATAAACGAAGAATATCGTTTGTAATGAGTGTGAGAATTTCCATGTCGTCGAGGCGATGCGCCCGACCCGGGGGATAAGGTGAAAAGGGTCCGGGGGGGCTTTTCACCTTATCCCCCGGTGTCGCGGGGCTGCCATCGTGCTCGGCGCGAGACGCGGCGCGATCGTCCTTCTCCGCCCGAGAGAGAGTGCCCGGAGGGCGGATGAGGGGCGTCGGAGTCGTCCCGGATTCGGCTTCTCGCGAGCCGTGCTCGTTCCGAAATCCCAGGACCCTCATCCGGCCTTCGGCCACCTTCTCCCGGGGGGAGAAGGACCCTTCACCTTATCCCCCGGGGTTCGAGGGGTCGGGGACGCCGATCTGGTCGAGCCGCTTGGCGAGGAATCGCTCGATCGTCTCGGCGGTGCGGCGGTAGGTGGTGTGATCGGCGCCGATAGGGTCGGGGACGTCGTCCCCCTCGGGATCGAGGAGGAAGGCGCGGGGATGGGCGTCGGGCGCGGCGTCGATGAGGGCGTCGAGGTGGTCGCGGGTCATGGCGAACAGGCAATCCGCCTGGTCGACCAGCGCGGCGGTGAGGCTCTGGCTGCGGTGGTCGGCGAGCGAGCCCCCCATGGCCCGAACGCCGTCGATCGCGTGCGACGCGGGGGGCGCGCCTGGGGACGGGGCGCCCCCCGCCGAGAGGACCGCGTAACCGCGCTCCGAGAGTTCGTCGATCCGACATCGGAGTCGTCGCGCGAGGAGCAGCTT
>CALCIC010000607.1 GCA_937907405.1 uncultured Isosphaeraceae bacterium
TCTTTCCCTACACGACGCTCTTCCGATCTGGCCGCTGGCGGCGCGGCAGGAGGTCTCCTCCGCCCGGTTCAACGCCACGGCGACCGCGAACAACGTCCTCCTCGAAGTCGCCGTGCTCTACTACGAATTGCTGGCCGCCGAGGCCAAGCTCAACGTGCGGTTGGAAATCGCCGAGAAGGAAACGGAAGTGGCGAGGCTCACTCGGGCGTACGCCCAGGCGCAGCAAGGGCGGATCGCCGACGCCAATCGGGCCGCGACCGAATTGAGCCTGCTCGTGGACGAGATCCGTCAGGCCGAGGAAGACGTCAGGGTGGCCGCGGCCAAGCTGACTCATCGGTTGCACCTCACTCAGTCCGTGTTGGTTCGGCCGATGTCGCCCAGGATCGAGATGACCACGATCATCGACCCCTCGTCGCCGCTGCCCGATCTGGTCAGGGCGGCCTTGACGGGGCGTCCCGAGGTCGGAGCGACGACCGCCGAGATCGCCAAGGCGGAGATCCAGAAGAAGCAGGAGAAATACCGGCCCCTGCTACCGACCCTCTGGCTCGGGTTCAGCGGCGGCGTGATGGGGGGGGGCAGCAACGTGATTCCGCCCCAGCTTTCCCACTTCGGCGGTCGAACCGATTTCGACGTCCGGATCTACTGGACCGCCAGGAATTTCGGCCTGGGGAACATCGCGCTGGTCAACCAGCGCCAGGCCGAGATCGGCGTCGCGGTCGGCGAGCGGGCGCAGGCGATCACCATGATCCGCCGGGAGGTGGCGGCGGCCTACGCCGAGGTCGAGGCCGCCAGGCTTCAGGTCGGCATCACCACGAGACAGCAGAACAGCGCCGAGATCGGCTTCAGCGAGGATTTGACTCGAATCCAGAATACGGTCGGTCGTCCGCTCGAGGCCATCAACAGCTTGCAACTGTTGAACCAGGCGCGGGTCGACCGCATCATCGCCGTCAAGGACTACAACCAGGCTCAGTTCAAGCTGTTCGTCTCGTTGGGTTCGCCGCCGCCGTTGCTGGACGATTCCGCTCGGGAGCCGATCCCACCCGCGCCGGTCGCGTCTCCGCCGTTGCCGCCGCTCGTCGCCGGCGCCGCCGCCGCGCCGAACGGCCCCGAGGCCGCGCGTCGCCGCCCGCCGCACGGGCTCGTCGCCTCGCCGACGCCGTGATGGGAGGGACGTCCGGTCGACTACGATCCCGGAGGCGGCGGCGTGATGAGTCGGAAGGTCGCTCGCTCGATTATTCCTTCTTCGCGGCGTGCTCGTCCGCGGCGGCCTTCGAATTCGAAGTCGCTGCGGCGACCTCCTTGGACTTGGAGGCGTCCTCCCCGTCGGAGGAGGACGCGGCCGCGCCGGAGGCCGGATCGTTCTCGAGGGCCGCGACTGGAAGTCCGTCGCTGACCGAGCTGGGATTGGCGATGACCAGATCGTCCGGTTCGACGCCGGAGAGGATTTCGACGCGGATGCCGTCGTCCGCTCCGATCTGGACCGGCTGTTTCTTGGCCTTGCCGTCCTTGATCAGGAAGACTTCCCCCTTGCCTTCCTTGGCCTCTCCCGCCAGCGACGAGGCGGGGAGGGTCGAGCTCTTGGTGGCCTTGTCGAGGATGATCTTGGCCTCGCCGTACATCCCCGGTCGGATCCGGTTGGCGGGGTTGGGGAGGTCGATCTCGGTGTGCATGGTTCGCGACGTCGGGTCTTCGGCGTCGGCGAACCGGGAGACCTTGCCCTTGAGCACCTCGTCGCCGAGGGCGTCGAGCCTGACTTCGACTTCGTCGCCGACGTCGGTGTACGGCACGTCGCGATCCGGGATTTCGGTGACCACGTAGACCTGGTCGGTGCGCGCGACCGTCAGCAGCGGGATCATGCCTCCCTCGACGGCCGACCGGATGAAGGCGCCCTGGAAGAAGTTGCGTTTGGTGACGACGCCGTCGTAGGGCGAACGGATTTGGGTGTAGTCGCGGATCGCGTCGGCCCTGGCTTGCTTGGCTTCGGCCACGGCGACGTTGGCCTTGGATTCCTCAAGGTCGGCGACGGCCTTTTTGATTCGGGCCTTGGCGGCGATCAGGTCGGCCTTGGATTTGAGCACCGCCTGCTGGGCCGCGTGCTCGTTGGACCGCGCCGATTCATAGCTCTCTTCTTCCTCGTCGGCGATCTCCTGGGGAATCGCCTTCTCTCCCACGAGCTTCCGATACCGTTCAAACTTTTTGGCGTGGTAACGCGTCATCGAGACGTACCGCTCGACCTCGGCGGCCGCCTGCTGGACGGCGCTGCTGGCCGCGGCGTGGTCGGCGTTGGCGACTTCGATGAACGCCTCGGCCTGGACGACGGCCGCCTTGGCCTGTCGGAGGTCGGCCTCGGCCTTCTCCGCGTCGGCGACGACCTCGGGATCGTCGATCACGGCCAGGATCTGGCCCTTCTTGACCCGGTCGCCGTAATTGACGTGAAGCTCGGCGAGATAGCCCGACACCTTGGCATACAGATCGGCGACCTCATAGGGGTGGACCGAGCCGATCTGCGTCGAGGTTCGGACGAGCCCCCCCTTGGAGAGACGAGTGGTCTTGACCGCGATCGGAGCGCCCGGGGCCGCGTCCTTCGCGCGAGACGCCTCGGACCCCTCGGCCTCGGAGGATTTCCCTTTCGTATAATAATACCAGCCCCCCGCCGCCCCCCCCGCGACGACGATCGCGGCGAGGGCGAGACCGAATCGGCTTGTCGTCGCGGTCGTCCCGCGAACCGGCGGACTAGGTTGAATCGTTTTCTCAGCCACGATCAGACTCCGGATCATAAGAACCTTGGCATTCCGGGTATGTTTACGCTGATGGAATCGACGACTGGGATCAATCGAGGCGTCGCGGGTCTTCATCTTCCTTTTCGGGGAGGTCGAAGTCGAACTCGTCCCTCTCGGCGCGGCTCCGCGTCCCGTCATGGCCGTTCCCTCCGTCGTCCTCGTCTTGATCGGGGCGGCCGCCTCGGGTCGCGGGCTTGTCGCGGACCAGCAACGAGTACAGGCAAGGGAGCACGAGCAGGGTGGAAGGCTCGACGGCGATCAGGCCGCCGAGGATCGCGCGGGCCAGCGGCGCGTTCGCTTCGCTGCCGCGCTCCAGCGCGAGCGCCCCGGGCGCCATCGCGAAGAACGCCGCGAGCGCGGTCATGGTCACCGGCTTGACGCGGATCGACGCCGACTTGCGAATCGCCTCAAGCGGCGTGAGACCCTCCTTGGCGCGGAGCTCCTGGGCGAAGTCGGTCATCAGCACCGCGTTGGAGACGTTGATGCCCACGATGAAGATGAACCCGAGCAGCGACTGCACGTTCACCGACGTCCCCGTGAGGTAGAGCATCCAGAGGACCCCCACCAGCGAGAGCGGCACCGCGACCATGATCGAGAGCGGGGCGGTCCAGGACTTGGCCAGACCGACCATCAAAAAGTAAATCAACACCGAGGCGCCGATCAGTCCGAATCCCATGTTCGTGAACGTGTCCTGCATGCGGGAGTATTCGCCGCTGAGCACGACCTTGGTCCCCGCCAGGGGCTGGCGCTGCTCGGAGGCGGGGTCGAACGGGACCCAGGCGCCGTCGGCTTGCAACTCGCCCACGCCGTCGAGGGCCTTCGCCACGTCGTCGGAGACGTGCCCCAGGTCGCGGCCGTAGACCCCCATCGACAGGTCGATGGTCGGCTGAATGTTCGCGTGCGTCACTTCGGTCGGCACCTTGGCGCGATCCAGAGTGACCAGGTTGCTCAGCGGGAGCGCCTGCTTCTGGTTGGTTCCGGTGATCGGGATGTTCAGCAGCGTATCGATCGACTTGATGTCGCCTTCAGGATACTGGACGCCGACGAAGTACTGGTTGCCCCCCACCGGGTCGATCCAGAAG
>CALCIC010000608.1 GCA_937907405.1 uncultured Isosphaeraceae bacterium
GGGCCGTCGCGGCGTTCCGCCGCCGCGGCGGACCCGGTCGGGTCCGCAATCGTCTGATCGCGGCCCAACCCGCCGTCCAGGCGATACCTGATGTGCGCGATCGACAACTCGTCCCCCGGCTTCAGCCGACCCATCTCGACTCGTTGACCGTTGATCCGGATGCCGTTGGTGCTCCCCAGGTCGCGCACCACGACCTCGCCATGCTCGTGCATCATGCAGCAATGATGGCGAGACACGCGCAGAGAGTCGAGCCGCGCGTCGCAAGCCGGATGTCGGCCCACCACGACCATGGCGCAGTCCAGCATGATGTCGGGACCGTCGTCGAGGGCCACCAGACGCGCGATCATGGAGAAAGTTCCTCGGATGGAACCGAAAGCAGGAACCATGCTGGCTTCCTCTGCCCCGAAGACACCTTAGTTCATTATAAACTAAAAAACCCTCGGCGCACTATCGCAAATCCTTTGTTGATCCCAACATCCAGCAACCCCGTCGGAACTCGGCCGTCGCGTCGGTTCAACGCCGCACGAGGAACCGCAAATGATGTCGGACCACGACACGGTTTCTTCAACTCTGATTAAAATAATAGGCCAAGCTGACTGAGTGACCAACATGGAGGCCGCAGAATCGCGAAGAACGACGAGGTTCCATGGCGTACATTGATGAATGATTGGATCGATCAATCGGACGTCGACTCGCCGGAGGTCGTCAACGAAGCGGTCGGCGATGGAATGATCTTGACATGTCGAAACAGCACCCCTGCTGAATTTGGGGTTCTATCAGGATCGGTCGTCGAAATCAAACAGAAAAAGTACGAATTAATCCTCGCGACCCTTACGCGGCTTCAAGAGTCGTCGGCGACGTGGTTGCATTCCGTCAGACCCGATCGGGGTCGAGCGATTCAGGCACGCTCCGGCGGCAGTTTCCCTTCAGATCGCAGCCACCGGATTGCGTCGTCGAGCGAGTCGCGAATCGGCCGCGGCGTCAGGCCCAACTCTTCCAGGCTCTTCCGGGAGTCGAAGTGCATGATCCGTCGAGCCAGGCGAAGGCCCGTGGTCGTGGCCTTCGGCGACTTCCCGGTGACCAGGTCGGCCCACGCCTCGCTCATATACGCAAATCCCAGGCCGATTCCGTACGGCACCCGCCATCTCGGCACCGGGACCCCCGTCGCCTGGGACAGCGCGCCGAGGAGTTCGACGAGGCTGAGGTTGGTCCCGCCGAGCAGGTAGCGGCGCCCCGGCCGGCCCACGGCCATGGCGCGGACCAGGCCGTCGGCGACGTCGCGGACGTCGATCAGGTTGAGCGTGCAGTCGATCACCGCCGGCAGCTTCCCCGAGCAGAAGTCGAGGATCAGCCGGGAGGGGGGGGACAGCCCGCGGTCCCCCGGGCCGACCGGCATGGTCGGATTGACGACGATCACCGGACGGCCTTCACTCGCGAGCTTCAGCGCGGCCTTCTCGGCTCGCAGCTTGGAGAGGCAGTAAGGGCCCACGGCGTCGCTCTCGTCGATCTCGACGTTCTCGTCGATCGGGCCGTCGGCTCGGGCCTTGGTCAGGATGCTTTCGGTGCTGGTGTGCACGACGCGCTCGGCGCCCGCCTCGAGCGCGGTCTCAAGGACGTGGACGGCCCCCCGGTGGTTCACCGCGTCGAACTCGCTTCGGTCGCGGACCCAGAGGTTGGGGTTGGCCGCCAGGTGGTAGACGAACCGGCTCCCCGCGAGGGCTTCGGCGAGCCCCTCGCGACGGCGGACGTCGGCGAAGACGACCTCGACGCCCGGCGGCAGGTTCCCCACGTCGGCGCCCGGCCGCTCGATCACCCGCACCGGCCGGCCGAGTTCGACCAGGCGGGCCACCAGGTGGCCGCCGATGAAGCCCGCGCCCCCCGTCACCGTCGACAGTTCGCTCATGCTGCTCCCGGTTTCCCTTTGCGCTTGCGCCCTGTACGATGACGCCCGTCCGTGGATCACGCGTCCCGACTATAACGATGAGGAACCTGCGCATGAAGCCCTACTGGGAACCGTCGAGCCGGTCGTGTCGAATCGTCGTCGCCTGCGCCCTGGCGGGGGCGATCCTGGTCGGGGCGGAGGCGCGCGGGGAGATCCAGGCGGGCGCGTCCGTCAGGGTGATCACGCCCGAGCCGCTCTTGCCGGTTTCCGGCGGCATGGGGCCGACCCATCCGGCGAGCGAGAAGCGCGGCGAGCTGACGGCCCGCGTTCTCGTGCTCCGCAAGGGCGACGTCACGGTCGGCGTGGTCGCGCTCGACCTGCTGGGCTTCCCCTCGGCCCTCGGCGACCGCGTCCGGGCCAAGGCGACGCGCATCCCGGCGGCGAACATCCTGATCGGCTCGACCCACACCCACAGCGCGCCCGACTGCTACGCGTTCCCCGACGGCAAGGGGGGGCACACCGGCGATCTCGCCTACATGAACATGGTTTGCGACAAGGCGGCCGAGGCGCTCAACGAGGCGATCGACCGGCTCCAGCCCGCGACGCTCAAGATCGCCGTCGGCGAGGCCAAGGGGAAGATCGCCTACAACTACTACGCCCCCGACCTGTACGACCGTCGGATGAACGTCGTCCAGGCGAAGTCGCTGGAAGGCAAGACGATTGCGACCCTGGTCAATTACGCGATCCATCCCGAGGTCCTGGGCAACGAGGTCGGCATCCTCAGCCCCGACCTCGTCGGGCCGCTCTGCGAGACGATCGAGGCCGAGGCCGGCGGCGTCGCCCTGTTCATGAACGGCGCGCAGGGGGGGATGGTCACGGCCGACAACCGCAATCTCGACCAGCCCAGCGACCAGGCCCGAGGCTACTGGAAGGACGCCCGCAAGTGGGAGGAATGCCTGCGGATCGGCCGCCTGATGGCCTCCGAGGCGATTCGGATCGTCCACGACGCCCCCGAGCAGAACGACCCCGCGCTCGCCTGCCTCGCCCGATCGGTCCGGTTCCCGGTCGACTCGCCCGAGCTGTGGGCCGTGATCGAGCATTCGCCCCTCAAGTACCCCCGCAACGACGACCATTCGATCAACGCGCGGATC
>CALCIC010000609.1 GCA_937907405.1 uncultured Isosphaeraceae bacterium
TCTTGAACATCAGGTTGAACGAGCGGGGCTCGGTGAGCGTGCCCCGGTCGTCGGTGGAAGGGCCGATGACCTTGATCCGGTCGTCCTCGGCGATCTGAAGGTAAGGCGTGACCACCGGGTCGGCGGTCGGCTTGCCCAGTTTCTTGGCGAGCTTCGCGGCGCGCTTTTCGACGGCCTCGACGGCCTCCTCGGGCGATCCCCCCAGGCCGGCGAGCCATGCCTCGGCCGGCTCCCCCTTGGCGTTGGCGGCCGGGAACAGGTAGGCGAAAACGTACATCTGGTCGGCCCGATAGCGCTCCTTCGTCGCCCGGCAGTCGACCATCGGATCGCTGAACCCGCCGACGTGCCCCGACGCCTCCCAGATCCGGGGGTTCATGATGATCGAGCAATCCAGGCCGACCATGTCGTCGCGCATCTGGACGTTGTCGCGCCACCAGGCCTCTTTGATGTTCCGCTTCAGCTCGACGCCCAGGGGGCCGTAGTCCCAGAAGCCGTTGATCCCGCCGTAGACCTCGCTCGAAGGGAACACGAAGCCTCGCCGCTTGCAGAGCGAAACCAGCTTTTCCATTTCCAGTTCCATCGTCGATCCTGCTTTCCGCGTTCTTGCTCTAAAGCTTGTTTTACGCCCTGGAAGACGTTTGACGTGATTGATCCGGCCGGCCTAGCGCGTCGCCACGAGGCGGAGCGGGTCGCGGCGGAGTTCGACGGCCAACTGATAGCCGGCGCGGTTGAGCGCGGCGGCGTCGTCGACGTCGGCGGCGAAGCCGAGTTCCATGACCCGGCGCCCCCCGGCCCCTCGCTTGAGGTATCGGGCGAGCGGCCGGTCGTCCTCGGTCTTGGCCTGGCCCTTGAACCAGAGCGCGTCCTCGACCCGGGCCCAGAGCGCCCGGACGATCTCCGCCTCGTCGTTGTCGAGTTGATGTTCCAGGACCGTGAAATGGGCGGCGAAGGCGCCGGCGAGCAGCGCGTCCTCGTAGCTGACGGCCCCTTCGGTCCCGGCGCAGACCAGGTGGACCGGCCGCCGTTCGTGGAGCAGCCGCTGCGCGGTGGCGGCGAAGTTCACGAACGAGCCCACCAGCACGAGTTCGGCGTCGAGGCTGGCCAGAATCGCGCGGGTGCCGTTGGTCGTCGTCATGACCAGGGTCTTCCCCCGGCAGACCTCGGCCGTGCAGGCCCCCGGCGAATTGCCCAGGTCGAAGCCCTCGATCGGCACGCCGTGGCGCTCGCCCGCCAGCAGGGACGAGCCCCGGGGCAGGCGCTCGGCGATCCGCACGGCCTCGTCGATCTCGGCGCACGGGATCACCGCCTCGCACCCCGCCGCCAGCGCGTGGACGATCATCGTCGAGGCCCGAAGCACGTCGATCACGACGGCGACCCCGCCTCGAAGCGACCCCGGCGGTATCGAGCCGGGTAACAGATGCACGAACGCCATGCGCCAGGTCCTCCCCCGCTCCCATCGACTCCCGGGAACGGGCGCCACAACAGTCCTCGCCCAAAATCCAACGAAATTATGTCACAGTCGAGGTGATCTGGGGAGACCCCGCCGGTCGATCGGCGGCGCGCCGAGGCGAGGTCGGGGCGACTGGCGACGCGCCGAGCCATTCCCTGGGCTTCGCCTTCCCAGACTCCTGGTTTTCCTGTACCTTCCGGCTCGTGACTGCGCGGTCGTCCCAACCGGCCGCCTTCGGGAACCCCCGCGGCTTGCGTCGGCGGGCCTGGTCCCGAACGCCGTCCGTCTTTTTTTCGTCGTCTTGATGCGAGGTGCATGGATGCACGAGCCGAAGGGACGATACCTTTCGCCGACCGGCCCCCGCGGGTTCATCAACGACCTGGTTCACTTTGCGCACAAGGTTCCTTCGGCCCCGGTGAGCCGGGCGTTCGACGTCTCGGCGCTGCGCGAGCCGAGGGTCCGCCATCTCTCGCGGCCGTCGTGGTCGTGCCTGTTCATGAAGGCGTACGCCCTGGTCGGCGCCCAGCACGCGCCGCTGCGGCGGTCGTACCTCGAATTCCCCTGGCCGCGGCTCTACGAACATCCGTACATGAACTGCGCGCTGGCGATCGAGCGGACCTATCAGGGCGAGGAGGGGGTCTTCGTCGGCCTTTTCCGGGCGCCCGAGCAGCAGTCGCTGGTCCAGCTTCAGACGGCCCTCCGGTGGTACAAGAACGAGCCTCTGGAGAAGGTCGGCTACTACCGCCAGGCGCTTCGGTTCAGCAAGGTGCCCCGGCCGGTGCGACGGTTCATGTGGTGGAGCACGCTCAACGTCTCGGGCTTCAAGCGGTGCAAGCGGTTCGGGACGTTCGGCCTGAGTTCCTACGGCGCGCTCGGCGCCGAGCAGATCCACCCGATCTCGCCGCTCACGACGACGCTCACGTTCGGACCGATCGACCCCGCGGCCGGCCGGGTCATGGTCAAGCTGATCTACGACCATCGCGTCCTGGACGGCGCCTTCGTCGCCCGACGGCTCGGCGAGATCGAGGAAGTCCTCAACGGAGCAATCCTTGACGAGCTGCTCCAGGACCCCGGCCCGGCGTCGGCGCACGAACCGCCGCGCAACGTCGAGCCGCTGCTCAAGCCGCATCTGCCCCCCCTGGCGTCGCCCCAGTCGAACGGCCTGGTCGACCAATCCGCCGCCAACCCGCGCATCGGCGCCGTCGACTCCGACTGACCGACTCGCCGCGGCGCGGCGCGAAAGCTCGAACGAACAACGAGCGGGAGGCGCGCCTCCCGCTCGTTTCGTTTCGAGAGAATGGAATATCGACGCCGACGGCCGTCCGTCCGTCAAACCAGCGGCGGCTCTCCCGCGATTTGATCGTCGCTGGAGATCCGGACGTTGAGCCGGCTCATCAGCTTCTTGAGCCCTTCTTCCTTGGCGTTGATGAACAGCACGTTCTCCATGATGATCGCGCGATCGACGTTGGGGACGTGCAGCACCAGCCGCCCCGCGCCGAGCATCCAGAACTCGAGCACGTCGGGGATCTCCTTGTCGAACTTCAGGTTCAACGTCGGAAACCGTTCAAGGTCGCTCAACGGGCCGTGGTGATGGAGGATCTCGTTGGGCAGGATCTCCCAGTAGTCGAGCCACCGGGTGACGTACACCACCGCCAGCACGCCCAGCACCATCAAGAAGTAGAGGAAATAGAAGCCCGCGTTGGCGAACAGATAGGTCTGCTCCAGGACCTTGTTGATGGGCTTCATGACGTCGACTTCGAAATAGGCGCCCACCCAGAGCAGGAAGAATAGAAAGAAAAGCACGAACAGGATCACCCCGACCAACTCGAACCGCGGGAAATCCAGCGCCATGACGATCAGGTTCATGGCCAGCACGGCCAGGAACAGCACCCCCAGGAGATTCTGGGGGGTCCTGAATCGTTCCGCCTTGGGGATGCGCGCGGATTCGGCGTGGACCGTCGCCGGATCCGAATCCGTCCCCTTGACGACCACCGTGTTCTCACTGCTCGGTTTGCTGGGATCGTACGTCTTGTTCTGAAGCGAGAACATTCCCACGGAGCAGATCAAGGCGACGATCGCCGACGGGTAGATGTAAATGACCTTGGGCCACATGAAGATCCGAATTCCTCGCTCGCCGTTTCTCGGCCTGGGCGGGTTGGAAGTCGGGACTGAATCCTTCGCATCCGATGACATGTCGAGACTCTCCACGCGGCAGGGCCGGGTTGTCGAAAACGCCCGCGGTCCTCGGCGCAAAGCCAGAGGACGTCAGACGTAGGGATTGCCGAATAGCAACCATCGAAGATCGTAACGCCGGGCCGGGCCGGGGTAAAGCCCCCCGAACCTCGGC
>CALCIC010000610.1 GCA_937907405.1 uncultured Isosphaeraceae bacterium
CGAGACGCCCAAGGCGTCCAACTGCCGAATGACCGCCTCCAGGAAGGGTTCAGGTTCCACGAACCCTTTGATGGTCACCAGCCGTGAGGAGACCTCCGGCGCCGGCGACAACGCGCGGACCTCCGGCACGCCCAGACCGATCTCGTGACCGCCGACGTCGAGGAACCGCCCCGCCAGGCGCAGGAGTTCGCCGATCCGATCGGCCGGGGTCCGGATGCGAAGCCGCGTCGCCCCGCCGACCGCGACGCGCCGACCGCCGAGCCGAGGACCGCCGATCGACGCCACCGCAACGTCCTCGGGCAGGTGGTCGTCCATCGCCCGGCTCACCGCCGCATACAAGGAATAGCCGTTGTCCTCGGGCAATTCGCGCCCGAGGACGGGAAACGCGAGTTCCAGTATCATGATGCGTCCTGTTCAGCGAAGTGAATGTGGTCGGCTTGACCCCGAAGATGGGCCAAAACGCGGTTCAGACGCTTCTGGATGCCTTGACGGGTGATGCCATAAGATTGCGCAAGGCGACTCGGCGAGACAGCCTCACCACCAAGGCCGTACCTCCTACAGAGGAGGTCACGTTCGTCTGATGTGAGTGTCGCGAGCAGTGGTTCCACCGAAATCGCTCGAGGGGGTTCGGACGATGCGTTTGACAACAGCCGCTGCTTTTCTTTCGAAACCTCTGACAGCAGTCGCTGCGTCTCTTTCTTCCGTTTCTTGAAAAATTTCCGTGTCTCGAGGCGTATCGTCTTGGATATATAGGCAGAGGGATTAGGACCGGGCACCTCGCCGCTTGGAAATCGTTTCATGAGTACCTCCCAGATAGTCGAACGTGCTTCCAAACCGTTGCATCCGCCGGATCGATGGGCCTCCCTGTCGAGAACCGGCTGCCACCTGACCCAGAAGGCGGATTCATTCCAGGGAATGGTGGGCATCTTTGTTTTCTCCATGTTGAGAGTCGTATGTTCGAGCAGCTCCGGATTTTCGTAAATATAGATCCTGCCGGAAAGCCCCACGCAACCCCCAAAGGAGGAATATTAGCAAACAAGTACAAAATTTACATACATGCCGTCATTATTGATTGCCGCGATGAGGCGTTGAGCATTTGAGTGTCGTCTATTCGAGCACGGCGACAGGCCCTCGCCGATGACCGCCGTCAGGCGTTTGATCGATCTTTCGCATAGCGCGCCGCCGCGAGGGTTGCCGAGACCCTCACGGCGTTTCTCAGTTCGCGGGGCTCGAGGACTTCGCAGTCGCCGCCCCAGGAGAGCGCCCAGCGCTCGACGTCGCGAAGGGCGGTCAGGCTGAACGAGAGGATCAAGGCACCGTCGTCAATGGTCTCGGCGGTCTGGCTGGAATGCCATTGGCGATCGCCAACGTAGCGGGCCGACTCGCCGGTGAAGCGGAGACGCACCCGATGCGACTCGTCATCGTCTCCTCGAAAGACGCCGAACGAGCCCGAGAGGTACTCATCGAGCCGGAAGTCTTCCGGCGGCACGAACGTCGCTCCAGTCGCCTCGAGCGAACGGATGCGCGAGGGGACGAACATCCGCACTTCGTCGCGGACGTGACAGTAGGCGACGAGATACCAGTGGCCGTCGATGCAAGTTAGATGATAGGGGTCGACTTCGCGGTTCGTCTCTTCGTCGCGCGACGGCGTCCAGTATCGGACGACCAACCGGTGCCGTCGCCTCACCGCCGACGCCAATTTTCGGAAGACCTCCGGCGCGATCGACTCGGGGGCCGTCGTCCGGAACGAACATCCGTCGGCCAACTCACCCAGGTCGACCGAGAGGACGTCGTCCAGGCCCCGGGCGATCTTCCCGATCGCCCGCGCCAGGTCGGGTCCGTAGGGCGTGCCTCGATATTGTTGGAATGCCCGCTCGGCAAGGACCAGGGCGAGCAGCTCTCCATCGGTCATCGCGACGGCGGGAAGCCGAAAACCCGGGTCCGTGTAGTAGTACCCGTTCCGCACCTGGTCGAAGGCGATCGGGGCCCCAAGACGGTCCCGCAGGAATTCGACGTCGCGCAGCACCGTGCGGCGGCAGACTTCGAGGCGTTCGCCGATCGTCCGCGCGTTCGGATACTCGCCGGCCCTCACCGCCCGATCCAGAGCGGCGATCCGCTCCAAGGGAAATCGCGTTGCTGTTCGCATGAAGCCAGGCCTGCCACTGCGTATTCATTCAAGCATCGAATGACGTCGCGTGGAGTCTACGCGATGGGGTGCGACTCGGACAGTCACACTGTCGGAAGAATTTAGGGAAGGATTCCGAAAGCCGGCCGGAAATCCCTCCCACCCCACTTCATCAATCGACTGCACTTTCCGGGATTTGATGTATGCGGTTTGTTGATTCCAGACGCTGATGC
>CALCIC010000611.1 GCA_937907405.1 uncultured Isosphaeraceae bacterium
ATTCGCGCCTCATCCAGCAAAACAGCGCAACACCAAAACTCGCGCGTCGGGCTGATATTCTGAATCCGGACTCGCCGGCGGTAGTTCCTCAATCAAAAAGCGCCGGGGCGTCAGCCTTGCGGGAGAAGGGGGGCCGCCTGCGTGACGCCGGTCCCACGTCCCATGTGGAGTGCGGCGGCTTGCCGCCGCGCGGAACACGCGGCCCATGCGGGAGCAAGCTCCCGCACTCCAGAAGGGGGAAACCGATAGCGCGTCGAACTTCGATCATTGCATATCCTGCTTTCATATCATTCAATCGGCGGCGCGGCGACGATTCCCGCCTTCGTCAGGGTCGTCCGCGCCGCCGCAGCTCTGACGTCGCCGTATCCGCCGGGCGATCTTCGCCACGGTGCTGAACGGCGCAATCCACCGTCTCAACGGATTCGATGAGCCAGTACGGTCGAAGTTTGAGCCGAGCGGCGATACAATAGACGGACCGCAGTCAAAGACGCGCCGGCCGCGCGTGCATCGTCCTGAAACCGAAGAGTTGGAGAACGTCCTCATGCCCCCGATCACCCTGAATCGGCGCCGATTCCTCGGCTGCTCGGCGGCGAGCCTGGCCCTGTCGCCCGGCGCTCGGGCTCACCCGACGTCGACCGACGGTTCCGAGCATCCCGTTCGGATCGGGCTGATCGGCGTCGGCAACCGAGGGACGAACCTGCTCCGCGCCCTTCTCGAACTGCCGGGGGCCGTCGTGCCGGTCGTCTGCGATCCCGAACCGCGCCATCGCGCTCGGGGTCAGGGGATCGTCGAGAAAGCCCGGGGCCAGCGCCCCGACGCGGTCGAGGACCCCCGGCGGCTGATCGAGCGCGGCGACCTCGACGCCGTGATCGCGGCGGTCCCCTGCGATCTGCACGAGTCGATCACCGGCGACGCCGTCCGGGCGGGGAAGCACGTCTACGCGGAGAAGCCGCTCGCCTTGACCGTCGCCGGCTGCGACCGCCTCATCGCCGAATCCGCCCGGGCGCCCGGCGTCGTGGTCCATGTGGGTTTTCAGCGGCGCTCGAATCCTCGGTTTCAGGAGGGCGTGGGGCGGGTTCGCGACGGCGAACTCGGCGCGCTCATCGAGGCGCGGGGCTCGTGGACGAGCAGCAACGGGCCGCTCACGGGCCATGACGGCTGGCTCGGCCGCCGCGACCGATCGGGCGACTTCATGGTCGAGCAGGCGATTCACATCTGGGACGTCCTGAACTGGCTGCAAGGCGGCCCCCCCGTCCGGGCCAGCGGCTGGGGACTGAAGGGCCTGTTTGAACGCGAGCAGCCCGGCCGCGACGTGACCGACCATTACGCGGTCGATCTCGCCTGGGCCGACGGCTTCCGCGCGACGTTCTCCCAGAGCTACATCGCTCCCGCCGACGACCATTTCACCGGCTCGCACCTGCGCGTGATGGGGGCCGAGGGGGGCCTCGACTTCGGCAGCGGCGCGCTGACGTTCCGCGACCGTCGCAAGCCCCGTCAGACGCTCCATCCGGGCTCGCAGAACGACACCCGGCTGGCGCTTGAGGCGTTCCTCGGCGCGATCCGGGCGGAGGCGCCCACGCCCCCGCCGATCTCCCTCGCCGAAGCCCGCGCCGCCACCTTGACCGGACTGCTGGTCCGCAAGGCCGTCGACGAGGCCCGGCTCGTGACGATCGACGAAATCGGCGACCGCCCCGCCTCCGCCTGAGTTCGACGCCGACCATCCCTTGGAGTCGATCCCATGTCAACGGTCACCAGGCCGACGAAGACCGATAAACCGCCCGAAGCCGCCGTGCTTCCGCTCGAGAACGGCGATCGGCTGTCGCGCGTCGAATTCGAGCGCCGCTACATGGCGACGCTCGAGGTGAAAAAGGCCCAACTTATTGAAGGGATCGTCGATCGACGCGGAGGCGATGCTCGGCGACGATATGGCGAAGGCTCTTGGAACGCTCCGCCAGGGGATGGCCGGCGGCGAGCATCGGTAGTTCGTCGAGCGGCTGGCGAGGTCGATCCGAGGGAGTCGGGGTCGACCTCGTCGCCTTCGGGCGATCCGCTCCAGGCGCCCGAAATCGAGACGTAGGGGGATCGAGTTCATGTCGTCCATCACCGGCTCGAGGAACCTTGAATCAACTCGCGACGACGCGGTTCCGCCGCTTGAGGACGGGGCCCGGCTGTCCCGAGTCGAGTTCGAACGTCGCTACGTAGCGATGACGGGGCTGAAGAAAGCGGAGTTGATCGAAGGAATCGTATCCATGCCTTCACCCGTTCATTTCCAACGCCACGGAATGCCCCACGGACGGATCGTCGCCTGGATCGGGTGTTATCAGGCCGGGACGCCGGGGGTCGAGTACGCTCCCGACGTCACCGTCAGGCTGGACCCCGAGAACGTACTCCAGCCCGACGCGAGCCTGCTCATCAAGCCGGAGAACGGGGGACGGTCGAAGCTCAGCGACGACGACTTCCTCGAAGGCGCTCCGGAGCTTGTGGTTGAGGTCGCTTCGAGCACGGTCGGGGTCGATCTCGGAAAGAAGCTCGCGGTCTATTGTCGCAACGGAGTCCGCGAATATATCGTGTGGAGGGTTCGCGACCGCCGGATCGACTGGTTCGTCCTCCGAGACGGATCATACGCGAGGCTCGAACCCGACGAACACGGCGTCCACCGCAGCGAGGTTTTCCCGGGCCTCTGGCTCGATCGCGACGCGATGCTCCGCAACGACACCGCGGCGATCCTCGAAACGCTTCGCCAGGGGATCGCGAGCGACGAGCATCGGCGGTTCGTCGATCGACTGGCCGTGTAAGTTAAGCCAGGGAGAAGGGGGCGTCCCCTTCGTCACCTGGCGATCAACTCCAGGGTCCGCTTCACGAACGCGGAGGCGGAGGCGACGGCGTCGTCGGGTGAAAGCTTGAGTCGCTGGGCGAGCTCGAACTTGCGAAGGTGTTCGGCGTCGAATTCGCCGGTCTTCACATAGAATCGCTCGCAGGCGAGGAGCAGGCAGCGGAGCCCCATCTCGCGGTAGCCCTTGGCGTAGACGAGGGCGCGGAGGCAGCAAAACATCGCTTCATAGCTCAGGAAGATCGCGTCGGCGGGGTCCCCCTGGCCGGTCGACTGGATGTTCACCGCCCCTTCAAGCCGGTCGCCGGCCTTGGCCAGCAGCCCGCCGATCCGCGAGCCGGCGTCCTTGTCGGCGATCAGGTAGGGGCTGTCCAGGCACTTCTGAAACGTATTGATGATCGCCATGATCGAGAGATCTCACGGACGTGATGAGGGAAGGAGAATCGGCGGAGGCTCGGAGTCGAAACTCAGCCGGCCAGCCCCGAAGCCGACTCGGGAACGCCCGAGGCCGCGGCGGGGACCGGCGCCCCGGCCGGCGCGGGAACGACGGCCGGCGCGGGGGTCGGCGCCGGGGACGCCGGGACGAGCTCCGAGGCCGGCTGGACCGCCGTCAACATCGGCGCCGAGGCCGACTTCATCAGGTTGATCAGAGGCGTCGGCGCGACGCCGAAGACCGTCACCACGACGGCCGACAACACGACCGGCGCGGCGATCGCCGCTCGAGGCGGCCGCAACCGCGCGCCCGAGGGCTCGCGGAAGTACATCGCCTTGAGCACGCGGACGTAATAGAAGGCCGAGATCACCGAGTTGAGCAGCCCGAGGGCGACGAGCCCCATCAGCGTCAGCCGTTCGGTCGACTCCCCCTGGTTGAGCGCTTCCAGGAACAGGTAAAGCTTGCCGAAGAACCCCGCGAACGGCGGGATGCCGATCAAGGAGAGCATCAGCAACACCAGGCAGAGGGCGACGAACGGCGCCTGCCGGCCCATGCCGTTGAGGTCCTCGATCTGGTCGCCGTCGCGATCGCGGACCACCCATGCGGCGACCGCGAACGCGCCGATGTTCGCAAACGCGTAGACCACCAGGTAGTAGAGCACCGAGCCGGCCGCCTCGACGCCGCGGGTGGAGACGCTCACCGCCGCGACCCCGACCAGCATGTAGCCGGCGTGGGCGATCGACGAATACGCGAGCATCCGCTTGAAGTTCTTCTGGGCCAGCGCGGCCAGGTTGCCGTAAGTCATCGTCACGGCGGAGATCACCACGACCAGGGCCAGCCAGCCGGGGCCCATCAACTGGTTCGACGGATGCGACCAGGGCTGGACGGCGTGCAGAAACACCTTGAGCAAGACCACGAAGCTGGCGATCTTCGAGCCGGTGGAGACCCAGGCGGTGACCGGCGCGGGCGCCCCCTCGTACACGTCGGGCGCCCACTGATGGAACGGCACGGCCGAGACCTTGAAGCCGAAACCGACGAGCATCAGCAGCAAGGCCGAGGCGGCGGCCAGGTTGCCCGCGATCCCGCCGTCTCCCGGGTCCGAATCGATCAGCGCCTGGCGGATCGCATCGAACTGGGTCGTCCCGGTCAGGCCGTAGACCAGGCTCAGACCGTACAGGAACAACGCCGAGGAGACCGAGCCGTAGACGAAGTACTTGAGCCCCGCCTCGGCCGACCGCCGCCGCGATTTCTCCATCGCCGTCAGCAGGTAGAGGCAGATGGTCATCGTCTCAAGGGCGAGGAACATCATCACCAGCTCTTCCGAGGCCGAGAGCAGCATCATGCCCACCGTGGCCCACATCAAGAGCGCGAAGTACTCGCCCCAGTTGTCCGTGAACGTGTACGACGTCGAGATCCAGACGACCAGGCCCAGGAGGATCACGTAGAGCACGTTGAAGACGTCGGTCTGGAAGTTCGCGGCCGTCGTGCCGAGGAGGATCGTCCCCCCCGGTCGGCCGAAGTACTCGGCCAGCGAGGGACCGACCAGGTTCGATACGGTGTCGAAGTGCTCGACGGCGCAGCGGCCGAGCGCGAGCAGGCCGGCGGCCGCGACCAGGGCGAGCCCGACCCCGACCATCGAGAGCGCGCCGATCGTCCGCCGCCGCTCGTCGACGCTCCGCTTCCGGGCGAGGACCAGGTCGACGATCAAAACGACCAGGCCCCAGGCGGCCAGGACGCCGGCCGGCGCGATATGCCAGAAGTCGCGGAAATCGAGCGTCGGGACGTTCGGGGGCATCGGTCGTTCACCCTGGTGGTTGGAGGGGCGGTTCCCGGGATTCGGCGGTCGTCGCGTCGTCGTCAGCCCGAAAGGCTGTCGTAACGGTCCACGTCGGCCGCGTTCCAGCGACGGTAGCACAGCAGGATCAGGCCGATCCCGACGGCCACCTCGGCCGCCGCGATCGTGATCACGAAGAGCGCCAGGATCACCCCGGCGAGCGGGCCGGCGCCCGGGGGGGGCGTGCCGTACCGCCAGAACGCGACCAGATTGATGTTGGCCGCGTTGAGCATGATCTCGATCGCCATCAGCACCACGATCGCGTTCCGCCGCAGCAAAACGCCGACCAGGCCGATCGAAAACGAGGCCGCGGCGAAGTAAAGGAACCAGTTGAGCGGTATTTCGGAATTCATGGTTCAGGCTCGAGCGGTTCAAGGATCGGGGTCGGAGGGCCGGGCGGGCGCGGTCTGGAGGAGGACGGCCCGCCTGGCCGTCCGGTTCACGAATCAGCGCCTCGACGTGGAGGCCGCCGGCGCGCCGCCGGCCCTCGGGCCGTTCTGGGCGTCGGCCGACGCGGCCGTTCCGGCGGGTCGACCCGGCGCGGGGTCTTCCTCCTCGCGATGGGCCAGGGCGATCGCCCCGACCAGCGCCGCGGTCAACAACAGGCCGGCGGTCTCAAAGGCCAACGCATAGCGGGTCATGAGCTGGTAGCCCACCATCCGAGCCATGTCGTTGATCGAATCGCGACGCTCCGTCATCCAGGCCGCTTCGATACCCTGAGCGTCGGCGACGATCGAGGGGCGGTTCGTCGAGGTGGCCCACTTCCCCCGGCTCGACGGCGACACCGCGTTGTTGATCCCGAACACCAGCACCACGAACAGGCAGAACCCCGCGAACAGGCCGGGGACCTTCCAGGCGTTCGGGATCGTCGTCGTGTCGTCCCCCTGCACGTTGCGGGTGAGCATGATCCCGAACATCAGGAGGATCGCCACCGCGCCGATGTACACCAGCACCTGGATCGCCGCCAGGAACTCGGCCTCCAGCATCACGAACATGCAGGCCACCGCGAAGAAGAACGCGATCAGGTACAGCGCGGCGTGCACGAGGTTCCGCGCCAGGACCGTCCCCAGCGCCGAGCCCAATCCGAGAACCGCGATCACCAGGAAAACAATCTCGGCCACGTTCGCCTCTCCGTTCGATGGGGCGGCGTTCCGCCCGGCTGAGTCTCGGTTGGTTGGTGGACGACCTCTGGACCTCGACGAGCCCCGGTCACGACTGCGGATGAAGGACCGGTCGACCGTCCCCCTCAAGCCCGGCCGGCCCGACGGTCGGCCAGTCGGCGTTGATCGGCCGGCCCGCGGTGATCTTGCGATTCACCCAGAGGACGAGATAGACCGCGACGACGACCAGGACGCCGGTCGCCAGCATCCCCCAAAGCCAGTTGTTGAACAGGAGCACCCCCGGACGGATCACGATCTCGTACCAGACGGCCGCGAACACGATGTTGAGGATGCTCAGCGGCACCAGGAACTTCCAGGCGAAATTCATCAGCCGGTCGACCCGCATCCGCGGCAGCGTCGCCCGAACCCAGTACATCAGGAAGATGAAGCCCAGCACCTTCCCCATGAAGAACAGAAGCAGGAACGCGTCGACCACGATGTAGGAGGCGGCCGAGTCGCTCAACAGGTTGATCGGAAACTCGACGAACGGCAGCGGGGAGCCCCCCCCCAGAAAGAGGACCGTCGCCACGCAGCTCACCGCGAAGACGGCCAGGTACTCCGCCAGGAAGAACAGGCCGAACCGCATCCCTGAGTATTCCGTGTGATAGCCGGCGATGATCTCCGACTCCGCTTCCGGTAGGTCGAACGGGGTCCGGTTCACCTCGGCGATGCTGGCGATCAGGAAGATCAGGAACGCCAGGAACCCCGGCGGCGAGAACACGTTCCAGCCGAACTCGACCTGGCGGTCGAAGATCGTCACCAGGCTGAGGCTGCCGGCCCAAAGCGCGATCGGGATCGTCGCCAGCACCTGCGGCACCTCGTACGAGACGAGTTGGGCCACCGACCGCATCGCCCCCAGGAGCGAATACTTGTTGCGGCTCGACCACCCCGCCAGAAAGATCCCCAGCGGGCTGAGGCTCGAAACGGCGATCAGGTAGACCAGACCCGACGGAAGGTCGACCGGGACCAGGCCGACGGCGAACGGCACCACCGCCATCACCAAAAACGACGAGAGGAGCACGATCATCGGCGCGATCAGATGCACCACCTGATCGGCCGACCTCGGCACGATGTTCTCCTTGATCAGCAGCTTGAGCCCGTCGGCGATCGGCT
>CALCIC010000612.1 GCA_937907405.1 uncultured Isosphaeraceae bacterium
GGCGCGGCGGGGGCCGCCTTGGGGGCGGGGGCCTGGCCGAATGCAATCGGCGCGCCGGCCGTGCAGACGGCCGCCAGGAAACCCGCTCTGATCGTCGCTCCTCGTCCCATGAGTCGTCTCCTCCGTGCCAGTCGCCCAGGCCCCTCGGCCTCGTCGATCCCGGAAAGCCCGAGCCCTGTCGGCCGGAACCTTCCCTTCCTTGAGCGGAAACCTACCAGAGACGCGGAATTCTCACCAGACCATCCGTCGCGAACTCCTCGGCCGTCGCTCTCGTAGTAAAGAGGGACGGAACCCGCCGCGACATCGCATTTTTTATCAGGATGCTTGAACGACGGGCGAATCCTCACGAGAACGGGTCCAGCCTGAGAATCATCGAATAAGCATAAAGCATTACACAATAACGTTTTGTGGGTTTTATTCTGGTTCGGCCTGAAGTTTGCGTTGCAGTCGCACACCGTTTCGTCCGCCGCCTGACGATCTCGACTGAGGAAGGAGATGAGCATGCGTCCCACTCCCATTCAGGAAATGGCGCCCCCCGCCTGGCCGTTGCCGTTGATCGCGATCGAGCCGAGGGGGCCGCGTCAGCCTGCTTGACGAACCGATTCGGGGCGTCGACAATGGCCCGATGCAGGAATTCAACCCCGTTCCGCTCGCGGCTTGAACCCCACCGGATGGCTCATGGCTGCTCTCGACCGTCCCAAGCTCCGCTCTCTCGCGGCCCGGCGACTTGAGCACATGGGGGAGGCGTACGTCGTATTGGAAGACCCGCACCGGCTCTGCGCGACGCCGCTGGTGCTGGGATACGACGTGTTCATGCGGGTGGTCCGCCACTTTGACGGCCGGAACACTCTGCTGGACGTCCAGCGGCTCGTCCTGGAGACGAGTTCGCAGTACGTGGAGATGGCGGCGATTCGCGAGTTGGTCGAGCAGCTCGACCGTTCGCTGGCGCTCGAGGGGCCCGCCTTCGACGCGGCCGTTCGATCGTTTTACGACGCCGAGGAGCGGCCCGCCGCGTTGGCCGGCATGTCGTACGCCTCCGAGCCCGATCGTCTGCGCGCGGATCTCGACCGGTTCTTTCGGGGCCGCGACGGCGCGGGGAAGCTGGCCCTCCCCCCCCCCGCCGCGCGCGAGGAGCGGCTCACGGAGGCGAAGCCGAGGCTGCGGGCGATCGTCAGCCCGCACATCGACTTCCCGCGCGGCGGATCGGTTTACACCTGGGCGTACAAGGCGCTCGTCGAGCAGAGCGACGCCGACGTGTTCGTGATTCTGGGGGTCGCGCACCAGCTTTGCCGGCGGCGGTTCGTGCTGACGAGGAAGGACTTCGCGACTCCCCTGGGGGTGGCGACGACCGATCGCCCGTACGTCGATCGGCTGGCCGAGGCGGCGGGTTCGCACCTGTTCGACGACGAACTGACGCATCGCTCCGAGCACTCGATCGAGTTCCAGGCGGTCTTTCTCAAACACGTCCTGGGCGATCGACCGTTCACGATCGTGCCGATCCTGGTCGGCTCGTTCCACGATCTGATGAAGCGGAGGGCCGATCCGATCACCGATCCCGAGGTCGGTCGGTTCATCCGGGCGTTGCGCGAGGCCGAGAAGTCCAGCGGGCGGAAAGTCGCGTACATCGGCGGCATCGACCTATGCCACGTCGGGCCGGAGTTCGGCGATCCCGGCCGGGTCGACGACGCGCTCCAGGGTCAGGTTCGCGAGTTCGACCACGCCATGCTGGCCCGGGCCGAGGCCGTCGATCCGGTCGGCTGGTTCCGCACGGCGTCCGCCGTCGGCGACCGCTGGCGGGTCTGCGGACTCGCGGCGGCTTATACAATGCTACAGGTGCTCGGCCCGTCGCGGGGCGAGCTGCTCAAATACAACCAGGCGGTCGACGATCGCAAGACCTGCTGCGTGAGCTTCGCGAGCATGGTCTTTCACGCCGTCGCCGCCGATGCCGGATGAATCCGCCGATGTCGTCGCCTCTCCCTTCGCCCCCGTCCAACGTGGACGCCGCCGCCGGCGAGCCTCGGCCGACCTGCCGCCCGCCGGCGAAGGTCCGCGCCCAGGTGGCCAGGTACGACCAGACTGCCGAGGTCGGAACCTGGAACGGCCCGCGGTATCGGATGACGTATCGCGTGCTCGGGCAGGGGCCGCCGTTGATCTGGGTTCCGGGGATCGCGGCGACCTATCGCGGCTATGCGATGGCGTTGAACCTGCTGGCGGAGCGATTCCAGACGATTCAGTACTCCTACCCCGGCGACGCCCCCGACGGCGCGCGGCTGGGCCGGATCAGCCACGACGACCTGGTCGACGACCTGTTCGGCCTGATCGACCATCTGGGGCTGGGCAAGGTCTTTCTAGCGGGGCTTTCGTTCGGCTCGACGGTCGTCCTCAAGGCCCTGGCCCGCGAGCCCCGGCGGTTCCCCCGGGCGGTGTTGCAGGGGGCGTTCGCCCACCGTCGGTTCACCCTCGCGGAGCGCGCGGCGCTGATCGTCGGTCGTCGGTTCCCGGGGACGCTGGCCCGACTGCCGCTGCACGAGGCGGTGCTCAGCTACAACTGCCGAGGCGACTTTCCGTCGCTGATCGCCGATCGCTGGGATTTCCACCTTGAACAGCACCGTTTGACTCCCATCCGCGCCCTGGCCCATCGCACGACGCTCGTGACGCGGCTCGACCTGAGGCCGATCCTGCCGACGATCTCGACCGACGTGCTGCTGATCCACGGTCGCGAGGACCGGGTCGTGCCCCCCTCCCATCTTGAAGTCCTCAGCGCCGGTCTGCCGCGCGCCGAGGCCGTGGTCATGCCGACGGTCGGGCACATTCCCCACCTGTCCCACGTCGACGGGTTCGCCCGGCTGATCGGCGACTGGCTGCTTCCCGCCGCGCCGGCGGGTTGCACGGGACACGACGAGTCGGCGGAACGGCCGGGAGACTGCCCGCTGGCGGGGACGGCTTGCCCGGGGGTGGGCCCCGGCTCGCCCTGTGCTGGCCCCCCGAGCGGTCACGAATTACAATGACCCCGTATCAGATGATGAATCATTTACGTTTTTCGAGATCCTGAATGAGCGAAGAACCGCGAGCGAAGCTGGTGATTCTGGGGATCGGCGACGACGGCCAGGCCGGCTTGACGGAGGCGTCCCGTCGCGTGCTGGCCGAGGCCGACGTGCTCCTGGGCGCGCCTTCGGTCCTGGATCGACTCGACCGCGCGACCGGGACGAAAGTCGTTCTCGAGGCCGAGATGCCCGCCGCGCTGGCCCAGGTGCGCGAGGCGCTTTCGGCGCGGCGGCCGGTGCTGGTCTGCGGCGGCGATCCTCTGTTCTACGGCGTCGCCCGCTACCTCTGCGATCGATTGGGCAAGGATTCGTTCACGGTCGTCCCTCACGTCAGCAGCATGCAACTGGCGTTCGCCCGCGTCAAGGAGAGCTGGGAGGACGCCTACCTCACCAGCCTTTCCGACCGGCCGATCGAGGCGGTCGTCGACCGCATTCGGACCGCCGAGAAGGTCGGCCTGTTCTCGGGGGACGACCACACCCCGGCGCGGCTGGCGCGCGCGCTCCTTGATCGCGGCATCGATTACTTTCGGGCGTACGTCTGCGAGAACCTGGGATCGCCCGACGAGCGGGTCACCCAGGCCGAGTTGACCGACCTGGCGGGGATGGAGTTCTCCCCCTTGAACGTGCTGATCTTGGTGCGGAAGCCTAATCGTCCCAACCAGTCCAGCAGGCAAGGGGGGCGACGGTTGTTCGGCAACCCCGACGACGCGTTCGAGCAGAGCCTGCCGTCGAGCGGTTTGATCACCCAGGCCGAGGTTCGGTCGATGGCGCTGGCGCAGCTCGACGTCCGGCCGACCAGCACGGTTTGGGACGTGGGCGCCGGTTCGGGCTCGCTGGCGATCGAGGCGGCGCAGCTCGCCAGCCTGGGGATGGTCTACGCGATCGAGCCGGAGCCGGCCGACTACACCTTGATTCAAGCGAACGCCGAGGCGTTCGGGGTCCCAAACGTCAAGGCGGTCGCGGGTCGAGCGCCGGAAGTCCTCGCGGGGCTGCCCGACCCCGACGCCGTGTTCGTGGGGGGGCTGGGACGGCAGTTCGGTGAATTGCTCGGAGAGATTTACCGACGGCTGCAGCCTGGAGGCTCCCTGGTCGTCAACGTGGCGACGATCGAGGGCCTGTCCTCCGCCTACGAGACGCTCAAGGGGCTGGCGGCGCCGGTGCGGGTCTGGAACGTCTCGATCGCGCGGGGGATCGAGCAGATGGACACCCTTCGCTTCGACGCGATCGCGCCGACGTTTCTGCTGGCGGTCGCCAAGCAGGACCGGGGGACGCGGTGATAGCCGAGACGCGCCCGCCCGCGATCTCTACCTCGCCCGAAACCGGTTTCCCTGGTCACGAGCTTTTTGAAGGACGAATCCAAGAATGTCTGTCGGTGAGATGGAACTGGACGTGATCGCCGTGGGGGCGCACCCCGACGACGTGGAGATCGCCTGCGGCGGGACCCTGGCGCGGCTGGCGCGGAAAGGCTACGCGGTCGGGATCGTCGACTTGACCGACGGCGAGCCGACCCCCAACTCGCCCGGCCCGGACGTGCGCCTTGAAGAAGCCCGGAAGGCCGGCGAGATCCTCGGCGTTCAGATGCGCGTGAACCTC
>CALCIC010000613.1 GCA_937907405.1 uncultured Isosphaeraceae bacterium
CGAGATTACAAGGTGACTGGAGTTCAGACGTGTGCTCTTCCGATCTGGCGGCTTCCACGACGCCGGCCGTTTCCGCTTCGCGGGTCAATGCGGGTGGACGGCCGCGCCGATGAAGAGCGCCGACAGGAAGGTGAAAATGTAGGCTTGAAGCAACGCCACCAGCAATTCCAGGAGGCTGAGCAGGATCACCCCCGTGACGCTGGCCGGCATGACGACGTAGAACAAGGCCCCCTTGGCCGCCAGGATGAACCCGAGGATCACCGCCAGCACGACGTGCCCCGCGAACATGTTCGCGAAGAGTCGCACGGCCAGCACGATGTGCTTGATCAAGAGCCCCAGCAGTTCGATGATGAACATCAAAGGCCAGAGGAAGACCTTGATGTGCGGCGGGAGGTCCATGTGAGGCACGAGCCCCACGAAGTACCCCGCCAGCCCCGCCTCGCGGACGCCGGCGAGGACCACGGTCCCGAAGGTCAGCATCGCCATCGCCCCGGTCACGTTGATGTTGCCGGTCGGCGAGGCCAGCCCCGGGATCATTCCCAGAAGGTTGTTGAACAGGACGAAGAAGAACGCCGTCCAGAGGTACGGCAGGAAATGGTCGGCCCCGTGGCCGCCGATCGCCGGCCGAGCGACGTCGTCCCGGATGTAGACGAGCAGGGCCTCGAAGGCGTTCATGAACCAGCCCCGGCTGACCGCGTGCTTGCGGATGTGGCGGGCGACCGGGATCAGGATCACGATCATCAGAACCGCCGCGATCAGCTCCACCACCATGAACCGGGTGAGCTGGACGCCGAGGATCGCCGGCAGGTCGATCTTCCACTCGTACGAGGGAGGCGTCCACCAGGGCAGCTCCAGGGTAGTGTGATCGACGACGTGGCCGAGGGGGTCGTGTGCTGCCATGGTCGAGAGCTAGCTCTGAGTCTGAGAAGGATCGTTTCAGCGGTCGGTCGGGTTACTTCGCCCGCCGCCTCAACCGGTTTCTTTCCGCGTCGCATCAGTTCGGTCGGGATCGTTCCGAGCAGGCGGAGCGCCGGGCCGCCGTTCGGCCGCCTTCCTCCGCTCCTCGGCCCTGGCGAGTTCGCCGGGCAGGCGAAGCACGTGCAGCATGCCGATCGCCATCCCCAGCACCGCCCCGACCACCGTCAGCCAGGGCCCCGTGTTCAGCCAGCGGTCGGCGAAGTGGCCGAGCACGGCCGGCACACAGAATTCCAGGCCGATCGAGGTCGCACGCGCCCCCCAATCCATGCCGACCGACACCGACGACCGCGAATCCTGATCGCTGGTCACGATCACCTCCGGGTCGTCGAGGTTCGCTCCGGTTCAAACGCCCGCGTCCGCCGCGGACGGCGGAAGGCGAGGGGGTCGAACACGGTAAGCATGGGGGTCTCGGCAAGTCGGCCGTCGCACGCACGTACCATTAAGCAGTCCGTCCCAGGTCCTGTCAACCACCCACATCGCAGGTTAGAGAAATTTTTCACAAAGTCTTTCGGCTGGCGCGATCGCGGGTGTTGGGGCGCGATTCCGCGTTGCGCAAGGCGGGAGCGAGGGGGGCCGCGCGGTCGTGCGTGGAGGCGTGCGGCGGACTCGCTCCAGGACCCCCCGCGGAGGACATGATCTTATGATCGATCAAGAAGTCCCCGATGAGGGCGGTCGTCGGAAGTCGCGTCGTCGTGAAGAAATCGGAATTGACAGTCTCTCTGTCAATGTGGTATCCCGTTAAGCGGCGGTCGTCTGAAGTCGGGCGGCGGCCACCCCCGATGGGCCTTGAATTGAGGGGACCTGTGATGCCATCGCGAAGGCTCGAACAAATCGGCGACTGCTGAAGCAACGGTCTCGACCCATGAAGGGTCGACGGCCGTTTTTTTTTGTTCGACGTCGTTCGCGACCACTCGATCTGGTCTGTTGCGTTTCTTGTCGACTCCGCTCATCCGGAATACAGGGAGTTTTCCGGATCGGTCCACTCACGGAGGATTCACGCAACTCGTCATCCGTCGCGAGCGTGCTTCGTCGCGCGGCTCGTGATGTTGGAGTGGCTCCGCATGACCGTCGACGCGCTCAAAGACTGTAACAAGAAGCACCTGTCCCAGTTGGCCAAGGAGCGAGGCATCGCGGGCTGGCACGCGATGCGGAAAGACCAGTTGATACGCGCCCTTTCGGCGGCTCGTCCGGCTTCGTCGCCCCGCGGCAAGAAAGAGCGGCCCGCCCCCCGCGCCCCCAAGGTCGCCAAGCGACCGTCGCCCGCGCTCGCCGAGGCCCCCCCCGCCCGTCGAGCCGCGCCCGCGCCGTCGCTGCCGCTGGCGGCGCCGCACGCGCTCGACCACGCGTCCCAGAAGGATCGGATCATCGTCCAGGCCCGCGACCCGTACTGGCTGCACGCCCACTGGGAGCTGAGCCGGACGACGTTGGCCCGGGCCCAGGCGGCGCTCGGCCAGGAATGGCACAGCGCTCAGCCGATCCTCCGGCTGATGGACGTGACGAGCGAGGACACGACCAACTCCGCGGAACGCCCGATCCGCGACATCCCGATCCACGGCGGCGTGAACAACTGGTACATCGACGTCCTCAAGCCGCCGCGGTCGTATCGGATCGACGTCGGCTATCGATCGCGTCGCGGCACGTTTTACGTGCTGGCCCGATCGAACATCGTCGCCACGCCCAAGGCCGGCGTCACCGACGCCCTTGAGGAGAACTGGGCCAGCGTCCAGCAGCAGTTCGACCGCGTCCAGAACCCCTCGACCATCGGCGCGAGCAGGACGAGCAGCATTTCGGTCGACCTCAACGACCTGTTCGACGAGCGGCTCCGCCGACCGCTTTCGAGCCTCTCGATGCAGAACCTGTCGCTGGGCGCCCTGCCGGGCATCGGCCGGAAATTCCACTTCGAACTCGACGCGGAATTGATCGTTTACGGGACGACCGAACCCAACGCTCAGGTGACCTTGCAGGGCGAGGCGGTCCAGCTCCGCCCCGACGGCACGTTCACCGTCCGGTTCAGCCTGCCCGATTCCCGCCAGATCATCCCGGCGGTCGCCGCCAGCGCCGACGGCGTCGAGGAGCGGACGATCGTGCTGGCCGTCGAGCGGAACACGAAGGAACTCGAGCCGATGATCCACGACAGCAACGAACTGTAAGACCTGGCTCCCGCTTGCTCTTCGTCGTCCCGGGCCGGTTGGTCCGACGAGTTCGACACTGACCGCGAGCGTCGCGAATCCGTCGCGGCGCTCGCGGTTCGTCTGCGCGAGGTTGCCCTGAATATCGACCGCGCGTACAGTTGAAGAGGGCGAGACTGACCGTCGACCTGGGGCCGAGGGGATTTGTCCATTGAGCGAAGACATCAGCGCCGCGCTGGCCGGCTGGGACTTCCACGCCGACGATCTTCAGGTCCGCATGGTCGCGGGCCTCGACGGCCGTGAGAAGATCCAGATGCGGATCGACCTGGGCGTGCTCCAGATGGAATGCGACGGTCGACCCGACGGCCTTCGGCCCGACGGGTTCGAGTCGTATCTCGACCGCGGCGAGGCCCGTTTCAGCGAGGCCGTCCAGGCCGGCGACGACTACGCGATCGAGCCCGAGGAATGCGCGCTGCTGATGCGCGAGGGGCTTCAGTATTACCATCGCTATCTCTCGGCGTTCCACCTCCAACTTTACGACATGGTCGCGCGCGACACCGAGCGCAATCTGAGGCTCTTCGCCTTCGTCTCCCGGCACGCCGCCCGCCGACGCGACAAGATCCAGTTCGATCAGTACCGGCCCTACGTCGCGATGATGCGCAGCCGCGCCCTGGCTCTCAAGGAACTCGCCCGTGACGACCACTCCGGCGCCCTCGAGAAGATCGACGAAGGGATCCGCCTGATTCGCGAGTTCCTCGAGGAGTACCACCAGGACGAGCGCGAGACCGATTGCTCGGAACTCAATTTCCTGCTCCGCTGGCGGCGCGACGTCCAGCGAGACCGCCCCACCGGGCTGCTCGAACGCCTTGAGGAACAGCTCGAACTCGCCGTCGCGCTCGAGATCTACGAGGAGGCCGCCCGGCTCCGCGACCAGATCCGCAGGCTCAAGAGCGGCGACGCTCCCCGAGGCTCCGACGTGGGCGTCGCCTCCTCGCCGCCGGGCTCGGCCGCCGATGACCAGTGAATCCAATCTTCCGCATTCGCCTGGCCTGATCGTTGAATGGGTTTATGTTCACTGGATTCGGGCGGTTGCGGCTTGCCTTCGGGGCCTTCGAAGGCTAGCATGAGACTGTTCGGTTTCGGCCGGACGACGCCTCTGCCATGTTCGACAGGGGGCGTACTTTTGGCGAACCAACGTTAAACCCGTAGGGATCCCATATCGGCCTCTTGAAGCTCTGCTTTCTCGTAGGTCTGCGGCTCCCACCTGAACTGCGGGTTCTCAAAAGCGCCTCAACGGCATTGCGGTGGAGGTTTGATCGGCCCGTGCCCCTCGTTTCGGCGGGGAGTCACGGGCTGGTTCATTTTCCGAGGGGCGGCCCCCCCCAATCAAGGATTGGATCATGTGGGGGATTCGGTGAAGCGCTACGGTCCGCAAGGCCGCCTGATACAAGCCCGAAGCGCAAGCGAGGGTGAATTTCACGAGGCCCTGAACCGTACCCGACGTGGCGCGGCGCGGTTCCGCGGGCGA
>CALCIC010000614.1 GCA_937907405.1 uncultured Isosphaeraceae bacterium
GTGCTTGCGGTTGGCGAGGATCCGGAACTCCAGCGAGCCGACGTCGGTCAGCATCTTCTTGACTTCCTCGACCTCCTCGGGGCTCGCCTTGGGGAGGATGATCTCGATCCGGTTGCTGCCGATCTTGCGGATCGGCGTCTCCTTCACCCCCTGGGGGTCGGCCCGCTGCTTGAGCGCGGCGATCAACTCGTCCATGTTGAAGTTCGAGGACTGGTTGTCCTGCATGACTTCATAGACCAGGATCGTGCCCCCCGACAGGTCGATCCCCAGCTTCAGCTTCTGGCTGGGGGGATAGACGGCGATCAGGCCGGCGAGGGTCGATCCCACGATCAGGAGAGTCTTCCAGTTCACAAGCTTCTTCATCGGCGTTCCTCGGGCCCCGCGGGCGGCGGCCGACCGATTTCCGTGGTCGGCCTGGGATCAATCAGATGTAAGAGTGGTTGAGACGGCAATGGCGTTCGGCACGGGATTTGGGCCTCCTCGAAAGGCGTCGCCAAGCATCCTTCTCCCCCCGGAGAGGGGAATTCGCCCCTCGCCCTCCTTGGCGCCTTCTCCCGCGAGGGAAGGGACGTTCGCGGCGATCCATCAATCGGTCGACGGTTCGAGCACCCGCGCCACGCTCGCCCGGGTCATGCTCAGCTTGACCCCCTTGTCGTCGTCGACGCGGAGCACGACCTTGTCGGCGGCGGGGTCGACCGAGATCACCGTGCCGAAAATCCCGGCGATGGTGACCACCTTGTCGTTCTTCTTGATGGCGTCGATCATCGCCCGACGCTTCTTCTCCTGCTGCTGCTGGGGGAGCCAGATCATGAAATAGAAGAGCACGGGGATCGGCAGCAGGATCAAGAAGCCGGTCCAGTTGTTGGGGTTCCCGTTCCCGGCGGCTTGGGCGAAGGTCGGCCCGATCACGTCGAACAGTCCAGGCATCATGGGGGTCCGTTAAGGCTCGGTTCGCAAAGGAAGGCGGCGCGGAAGGCGGGCGGGCGATCGGGCCGCATCGCCCTGCACTCTAACGCCTAGGGGCCTAGGGCTTCAAGCACTTCCAATCGCAACTGGACAAACCGGCCGCCGCGGATCGCTTCGCGGATCCGGGCGGTCAGGCGATGGAGGTACGCCAGGTTGTGGATCGACGCCAGGATCGGCCCCAGCATTTCCTTGGCCAGGAACAGGTGGCGGAGGTAGCCCCGGCTGAACTTCGAGCACGCCAGGCAGTCGCAGCCGGCCTCCAGCGGGCGGCCGTCCCGCGTGTGCGCGGCGTTGCGCAGCTTGACCAAACCCTGGTCGGTGAAACACGTTGCGTTGCGGCCGTTGCGCGTCGGCATGACGCAGTCGAAGAGATCGATCCCGGTGGCCACGGCGTCGAGCAGGTCTTGCGGCCGGCCCACGCCCATCAGATACCGAGGGCGGTCCTCGGGGAGTCGGTGGGTCGAGACGGCCAGCGCCCGGCGGACTTCCTCGCGGCTCTCCCCCACGCTGACGCCGCCGACGGCGTAGCCGTCGAAGTCGAGTTCCACCAGAGCTTCGGCGCAGCGGGCCCGGAGGTCCTCGTGCGCGCCCCCCTGGACGATCCCGAAGAGCGCCTGGTCGGGTCGGGCGTGGGCGGCCTTGCACCGCGAGGCCCAGGCGATGGTCCGGTCGACGGCCCGGGCGATCGCGTCCTTGTCGGCGGGCAAGGCCGGGCAGTGGTCCAGGCACATGGCGACGTCGGCGCCGAGCGCCTCCTGGATCGCGACCGCGCGCTCGGGGGTCAGCTCCAGCAGCCGGCCGTCGAGGTGCGACCGGAAGGTCGCGCCGTGGTCGGTGATCTTGGCTCGCTGAGCCAGGCTGAAGACCTGGAAGCCGCCGGAGTCGGTGAGGATCGGGCCGTCCCAGCCCATGAATTCGTGCAGGCCGCCGAGCCTGGCGACGGTCTCCTCGCCGGGGCGGAGCGCCAGGTGGTAGGTGTTGGCGAGGACCATCCGCGAGCCGACCGCGCGGAGCTGGTCGGGGGTGATCCCCTTGACGGTCCCCTGGGTGCCGACCGGCATGAACGCCGGGGTCTCGACCGCGCCGTGGGGGGTGTCGAGCCTCCCCGCGCGGGCCGCCGAGCCGGCGTCGCGCGCGACGGTTGAGAACCGGACGGGACGCTCGGGGGGCGTCCCTCCCGGCTCGGGGGGCGTCGCGGTGTCGGGTTCCGGGATCAAGAGGGGGTCAATCGTTCTTGAGTTTCAGGCCGAGGGTCGAAAGCTTGTCGCGGACCTCGTTGAGCGAGGTGACGCCGAAGTTCTTGCATTCGAGCAATTCGTCGCCGGTCCGCCGGCTGAGGTCGCCGATCGTCTGGAGGTTGAGTTTGCTCATGCACTTGCGCGCCCGGACCGAGAGGCTCAGCTCGCTGATCGGCCGGCTCAAGATCGCCTGGACCTCGGGCGGGACTTCCTGGACCGGCTCGGCGCGGTGGTCGTGGGGGGCCGGGCCGTGGTCGGCGCCTTCGAGCGCCATCCCAAGGCGGACTCCCTTCGACTGCATCATCTCCTTGATCTCGGAGAGCGAGGTCTCGCCGAAGTTCTTGCTGGCCAGAAGCGCGAGCTCGGTCGTCCGGGTGAGGTCGCCGAGCGTCCGAATGTTCATCTTGCGGAGGCAGTTGCGGCTGCGGACGGAGAGCTCGAAGTCGGTGACGGGGATTTCCAAAAGCTGCTTGAGGACCGTGTACCCCTTCTCGGCCTCCTCGTCGTAGTACATCCCCTTGCTGGCCTGGCAGTCGCGGACGAACAGCCGGGCGCGGGCGTGGTTGGGGACGTGGTTGAGCACCTGGCGGTAGCACTGCTCGGCCTCGCGGAACCGCATCTCGTCCTCGTACAGGACGCCCAGGTTGATCCAGGCGGCGAGGGGGACCGGCGGGCGCTGGGTGCATCGCTTGTAGTAGTCGCCGGCCGCCTCGTCGTTGCCGAACAGGTCGTTGATGTACGCCAGCTCGAAGAGGGCGCCGTTGTGGTCCTTGTCGAGGCCGAGGGCCTTCTCCAGCTCGACCGACGCCAGTTCGAGCTCGCCGTCGGCGGCCAGCGCGGCGCCCTGCTGGAAGTGGTACTCGGCCGACGAGCCGCTGTGCTTCTCCAGGCCTTGGAGGATCTTCTTGGCCTCGTCGACCTTGCCGATCCGCCGCAGCGCCCCGGCGCGGTGCAGTTCGGAGTTCTTGGCGTCGTAGCCGGCCTTGCCCGACTTCTCGAACGCCTCGGCGGCCTCCTTGTAGCGGAGCAGGTTCTCCAGCGCCAGGCCCTGGAAGTAGTAGGCCATGCCGGCGTCGCCGGCGCGCTTCAGGTTCTCGAGCCCCGCGTTGTAGCGGCCCAACAGGATCTCGCCGACTCCCAGCCGGAGGTGGGTCTCGGGGGTGGCGTGCTTGTTGTCGGCCTCGCGGTCGCGGATCGTCGCCACGGCGTCGCGGAGGGTTCGATAGCGGGACGGGTCGCGATTGAGCACCTCGCGGAGGTCGGCGACGGCCGACACGTCGAAGGGGGTGCGATCCATGATCGCACGGACGTCCGTGGTCATCATCTCGGTCATACCGGAAATTCTCCCTGTGCCGCTCGCGTGCGTCGAGGACGCCCAGGCTGGATCAAATTGCGTATCGTATCAACAGCGTCCATCGAAGTTGATCGGACCACGTCGCGCCGCCGTTTGCGAATCTTTCATCTCTGGATCCATCGTCCCTGGCGGCGGCGACGGGATGAACCCCATATCCTAACAAACCGCCCGCATTTGTCAAAGTCTGGCCCGCGAGTTGCAATGCACGCAACGACCCGAGGGGGACGGCCCAGGACACGGCCCGTCACGACGGTGGGAAGACGCCCTCGGCGATCAACGCTTCACGGAGGAGGACGCTGAGCGGGTCGTTGATCCTCAGCAGGACGACGTTGGCCGCTCCGATCGGCGTGGGACGGGTCAGGTCCGCGCCCTCCCACCGGAATTGCCGAGACCAGTCCTGCCGACGCGGGTTGAAGAGCGGCGTGAGCTTCCTCGAGCGCGGGGCCAGGGTCGCGATATCCGTGCCCTTGGCCAAATTGCAGTGGAAGCACCTCAAGCAAAGGTTGTCGACCGTGGTCGGCCCGCCGTGCTTGCGGGCGATGACAGGATCGATATGGAAGGCGACGTCGTCGGCCTGCTGGGGCGTGCGGCAATACTCGCATCGCCCCTCGGCTCGCCGCCAGACCAATCGGGTGTTCGTCGCGTCAAGGCCCACGTCAGGAGTTGCGCAGTTCGAGTTTGACGCCAAGAGCGCGGCGAGCCTTTGATTTGAGAATGGAAAGCAGCGTGCCGGCCTTGGAGAAGGCGATCATTTCGTCCTTCTCGGCGTTCGAGAGCTTGTCCTCCTGATTCCGCGACGCCAGGTCTTGCATCCGGGCCTGGTCGCGGTCGCTGAAACCGAGACCCAGGATGTGGCGGGCCATCTCCGGAGAGAGGTCCCCCTGTTCGTTGCCGAGGACGCGGGCGAGGATCGTCGCTTCGTTCTCGGGGCTGGTGGTCGTCGCGGTCGTGCTCATGTCTCGGCCTCGGCCTCGGTTCGGAAAGCCTGACGTTCCGAGTCTAGCACGATCCTGGACGCGGCGGAAATCGCAAGGGCCGTGGAGCGCGTGGCCGGCCAACCGGGACCGATTGGCACTGCGGACTGAGCGTGATAAGATTCTGTAAAGAGAAAGGGGGGGCGTTCGACGTGACGATCACTTTATCGAAAGAGCTTGAGAGGTTCGTCCACAACGCCGTCCGCGCGGGGCGTTACGCCACGGAAGAGGACGTGATTCGGGACGCACTCCTCCTCCTCAGGAAGGGCCTGGCTACGGACGTCGACCCGCCCGGCCGGCGGAGGAAGCCCGACGATGCGGAGGCGATCGAACCGCTCACGCTCGAGGAGTTGAATCGGCGGATGATCGCCTCCGGGCTGATCGTCCAACTTCCCGACCCCGCCGAAGACGTCGACGACGCGGACGACGCCCCCGAGGTGATCAACGGCGAGCCGCTGTCCGTGACCATCATCCGCGAGCGCCGGTGACATGCCGGCCTATTTCCTCGATTCCAGCGCCCTGGTCAAGCGCTACGTTCAGGAGGACGGGACTTCCTGGGTTCGCGGCCTCACACATCGCGCGACGGCCAACCCTATCTATCTCGCCCGGATCACCGCCGTCGAAGTAACCGCCGCCGTGGCCCGCCGTCGGAGGGGAAAGAGTCTTTCGGCGGCTCAGGCGTCGTCGATCCTCTCGCGATTCCGCAAGCATCTCGCGGGTCGGTACACCCTGTTGGAGATGACATCCGCAGTCCTGGCCGAGGCCGTGAAACTCGCGAATTCGCACGAGCTGCGAGCCTACGACGCCGTACAATTGTCCGCGGCCCTCGAACTGAACCGACGCTGGATCGACGCCGGTCTGGGAGGCATCGTATTCGTGGCGGCGGATCACGAACTCAATACGGCCGCCCGGCGCGAACGACTGATCGTCGAAGACCCGACGATGCATCGAGATTAGCCGGACGTCGCGAGCCGCTCGGCGCAGCTTCCTCGTCAATGAGACGTCGCGAAATCAGGGGCCCCAGGCGACGAGCGCGGCGGTCACGATCAAGATCAGGGCCGCGAGCTTGATCTTGAGCGCTCGTGGCAACTTCGCGCGGACGCGGATGTAAGGAGTGTCTTGAACGGCTTGCTCGTATTCGGCGGAAACGACGGTCGAATAGCCGGGGCGGAGCAGGATCGTCATGGGGAGGAAGTAGAAGAGACTGCCCAGGGCGGTAAGAACGGCCTCCGCAGCTTCGCCGATCCACAGGTCGTGCCCGATCGTCAGGCCCATGAAAGCAGCAAACGTCAGGGCGAAAGCGAACTCAGCCCACGTCGACCAACCTCGCCTCCGATACAGGCCGAAGGCGGCGATCGTGGCCGACATCACCAGTATCGGGTGGAGCCGGATCACGGCGATATAGTACGTCGTGTGCGCCCACGGGGTCAGGATCATGCCCTTCGCGGTGCGGAAGGCAAGCATCATGAAATTGCCCATGCTATAGGCGAAGTTGAAGGCGAAGATCAGATTCACCCACCCGAGCGCCTTCAGATGGGCCTCGTCGGCGGCGAAAGCCATGCGCAGGGCTTCGGCCTCGGTGCCGGTGAGCTTGGCGGGGTCGCGAACCTTCCAGAACGGGCGAGGCGCGCGCGCCGGGGGCGTCGGCGGGAAATCGGGGTTGAGCGAGGACGACGTCGAAGTCATGGGAAATCCAGCCCTCCGTTCCCGCCTCGTCCCGCCCGCCCTCGGCCCGTCCCCGACGCCGTGCGCAGGCTTCTGGGAACGACGGGGGTTGTTAATGATTTTAAATGCGTCGCTCCTGTTTGTCATCCTTGCACTTCCGCCTGGCGCGTTTACCAGGAGAATCTTGTAGGGTGGGCATCGCCCACCGATCGATCAGCCTTGGCCCACGGCAAAATACGGTGGACGATGCCCACCCTGCTGGGCTGTCATGAATTTCCATTGCGCCCGAAGGTGAGATGAAATGTTCGGAGAAAACTTTTTTCAGCCCACACACTTGACCTAGACTCGTAGTGGTTGGATAAAATAGGCGACTCCGGCAATATGGTCGGCTGGCTGTTCTGTGAGCACGATCCTTCGCGCGATGAGGTCGCCTAACAGGGAATACGCATCATGAACGTCGCCGCCTCGATGGAGAAGCGTTCCTTCGGACTGGATGGCCGGCGGTCGAGGGCCGGGGGCGCGCGCCCGGCCCGGCGTCGGGCCCGCCATGGGTTTCAGGCGGCGGCGGAGATCCGTCGGCTCGAAGACCGCTGCATGCTCAGCACGGCGCCCAATCAGTTTCCGGCCGCTCAGGTCAAGAACGCGGTCCCGGTTTCGAGCATCCTCTGGAACGGCGGGATGAAGACCATCACGCTCACGAACAACAGCACGTCGATGGTCTATCCCTTCATCCGCGGCGCCAACACCGGGCAAGACCCGAACGCCACCTCGACGAATAAATACTACGATCCCCAGGACGTCGTCGGGCCGGAATACCGTTTATACATCGGGTATCAAACGCGCGGCGGCACGTTCATCGGCCTGCCCAGAGGCGAGACCATCACGTTCCAGGTCCCCCTGGTCCTGTGGGACGGGGACAATTTCTTCATCGCGACCGACCCGGATTATCTGACGTCGAACAAGCCGGTCTACAATTACAACCCGGACGCGATCATCAGCGTCGCCGGGACGAAACCCGTCGGCACCACCCCCGAGAACACGACGACGTGGGTGACGGGCCATTCCCGGTATCCCCTCGGCATGGACCCCGTCGTCGTCTTCTACCGCTCGCCGACGTCCGCCACGGTCCTCCGCGCCGCCGCGGCCCAGCTCGGCGAATGGACGTTCCGGGACCCCTACCTGACCAACTTCATCACCGACCCGCTGCAGACCTTCCCGCTCATCAACTACGACGTCTCCTATGTGAACAACCTTACGGGGCCCGTCTCGATCGAGGCGAGCAGCGTGCCGATCACGTCGGGGGACCGCCTGAGCCTCACGTCCCCCACCTACTTCGGCTACAAGGATTACGGCTGGAACCCCACCAACCTGAGCGCCCCCGCCTTCCAGGCGCCGGTCAAGAACTTCATCGACAACAACGGCGCGGCGCCGATCGGCGACTATTTCGGCGGCAAGGGCTGGCCCTCGTATTACAACACCAATTCCAGCGATCTCGTGATCCCCTCCGGGGCCAACGTCTTCCTGGACAGCCCCCTGACCAACGCCAGGTCGCCGTACGCCGCGGACAACAACTACTACCTGCTCACCAGCACCAGCCACGGCGCCGGGCCGATCCAGCTCGCGAGCATCGGGGCGACGTACGCGCAGGGGGACACGATCCATTTCGCCCCGAACTACAGGGCGCAGCTCGTGAAGCTGGACCAGGCGCTCCGAGGCGGCGAGACGCTCGCCGTCGTCGCCAGCAAGGGCGATTATCCGGAAGGGACCACGGTGACGGACGTCAATCCCGCCAATCTCACCGTCACCGTGAGCAAGAGTCACGACGACAAGATGCCGGACGGCGTCTACAACTTCGTCCGCCCCGTCAATGATTACGCCGTCACCGCCATCACGAAACTCTTCTACTCCTGGGCGCATTACTACGTCACCCAGCTTGCGGGCTTCCAGCCCGAATCCGCGAGCGCCAGCTACAATCCAGTCCTCCCCGATGGACCGACGAACGAGGTCGTCCTCACCTCCGTCCCCGCCGTGCCGTTGCAGGTCGGAATGACGGTGTCGGGTCCGGGCGTCCTACCAGGGACGACCATCCTCGCCATCGCCGATTCCAAGAACAACCCGATCGGCGCCGCCGGCGCGATCGGCGACCGGATCTCCCTCAGCCTGGTCCCCTCCGGCCTGCCGACCGGGACGAGCAGCTTCACGTTCGGGAAGCCGGTGGACCTCCCCTATACCACGTACGCCTCGACCAATTTCTCTTTCAAGCCCTATACGTTCAGCTTCACGACTTCCGCCGCGCGGGATCAAGCGATGCTGTTCGGTTCGTCCGTCTACGCGGCGATGTCCGCCGAGGCCGGCGCGCTGCAGTCGTC
>CALCIC010000615.1 GCA_937907405.1 uncultured Isosphaeraceae bacterium
CGATTTCCGAAGTCGACTGGAGGCGATCGTCGCGTACTGCGAGCAGATCGGCGCCGTCCCGGTGCTGATCCCCCCCCCCATCAACGACGTCGGCTACGAGCCCGATCGATCGATCCTGCCGCCGGACACCCCGCGCGCCCGCCGAGAGGTCTTCGCCCAGGCGTTCGAGGCGGCCCGGCGGCTCGAAGCAACCGATCCGCCGGCCAGCACGGCCGCCTACCGGGCCTTGATCGCCCGTTATCCGGGCTTCGCCGAATCGCACTTCCGCCTGGCGAAGCGGCTTGAAGCCGAGGGTCGATACGCCGACGCCTACGAGCACTACGTCGCCGCGCGCGATCTCGACGGCCACCCGATGCGCTGCCTGACCTCGTTCCAGGATGCTTATCGCGAGATCGCCGCGCGACGGAATACGATCCTGGTCGACGGCCAGGCGTTGTTCCACGCCCGCAGCCCCACCGGCTTGCTCGACGACCACCTGTTCAACGACGGCTTCCACCCGGCGTACGAGGGACACGTCGCGCTGGCCGAGGCCGTGCTCGCCCGCCTGAAGGAACGCAAGGCGCTGGGCTGGCCGGATTCGATCCCCGCCCCCACGATCGATCTGGCCGACTGCGCCTCCCATTTCGGCGTGAACGTCGATGCCTGGAAGGCCGCCTGCAGGAACTCGGTCGGCTTCTATCACCTGACCGCCTCGCTGCGGTTCGACCAGACCGAGCGCATGGCCAAGCGCAATCTCTACAACGACGCCCTCGGCGCGCTCCTCGAGGGGAAGAAAGCCGAGGACCTTGGCATACCCGGAATCGGCCTCCGATCCGTCCGCGAACTGGTCCCGACGCCAAGCGAGCCTTGACCGATTCGATCAGCCGACGCGCGACGACTGTCGGGTTTCGGCGGCGATCCGGCGGCGGCCCCGCCTCTTCGGCGACGGCTCCAGGCTCCCCGTCGTGTAGCAGGGCCAGGTCAGATAGGCGACGGCTTCGGAGGGGTCCGCCGCGACCTGGACCTCGAGCTCGCTCAGGTACGCCGCGAGCGCTCGGTGCTGGTCGCCGGAACTGGTCCGCCCGAAGTTCTTGAATTCCAGGGCGAACCGGCCTCCCGGCCGATGCGTGCAGAAGAGGAAGAAGACCGGACTTCGAGTCAAGGCGGCGAGTTCGTTCCAGATCGCCAGGAACTGGTGGTCGCGGCCCAGCAGCCGGCACGTCCGGGTGTTCGAGCCTTCCCAGACGATGTCGCCGTTGAGGTAGATCGTCATGCCGCCGCGAAGGGCCGATCGCGCCTGCATGATCCGCTCAACGGCCGCCGAGGCGGACAGGTCCTTGCGGAGGAAGAAGTCGCGCTGGGGGTACGGCTCGTCGGTCGCGTCGAACTGGCGTTCGAGATAGTTCGAGACGTGCTTCGGCCGTTGGACCAAGGCGCGGATCGGCAGGTTGTTGCGGAACAGCCAGTGCATCCCCGCGATGTGCGCGCCCAGATGGCTGCCCACGAGAATGGCCCCGTCGCCGCGCGCCAGCTCTTCGCGGAATTCGTCGTAGCCCTCGACCTCGAACCGGTTCAGGACGTCGTCGTCGTCCGCAACGTCGAGCGCGTAGTCGCGCGCCGTGAACCGCGCCGCGTTCGCCGCCAATCCGGTCCAATCGAACCGGCGTCGACCCTCGGAGTCTTGGCCGAGATCGAGCGCGGCGTCGGCGGCGGCGACCGCCGATTTCAGCCGAGCGCGGCGCCCTGGCCGGATGAAGGTCGACGCCGCCCCCACGGTCCGAACGACGGCGTCGAATCGAGCCGGCCCCAGGCGGCGGAGCATCGGCAGCAGCACCTCGTAAAAGTGGAACTTCCAGGTGAAGAAGCGGCGAGACAGACTGGTCACGAGCTCGATCCTTCCTCGGCGGCCATCGCCTTGAGGGTTTGATAGTCGACCTTGTCGGTCGACGTCGCCGGAAGGTGGTTCAGGAACGTGATCTTGTCGGGGATCATGTAGTTGGGCAGATAGATCGAACAGTGCCGCTTCATGGCGATCAGCGACTTCTTGCCCTCGGCCTTGAGCGCCACGAACGCGGAGATCGACACGCCCGCGTCATCGCTTCGGGCGACGACCGCCGCGCGGTCGACCCCCTCGTTGCGGTAGAGGGCCGACTCGATCTCCC
>CALCIC010000616.1 GCA_937907405.1 uncultured Isosphaeraceae bacterium
CCCGCCGACCTCTTGGCCAGCTCGCGAAGGCACGCGTAGATCGTCGTCGTCTTGCCGCTGCCGGCCGGACCGGACAGGACGATCGCGCCGGAGGTCTCGTCGAGCAGCCGCGAGAGCGCCCGGTCGACCTCGTCGGGGAGCCCCAGGTCTCCCAGCGCGAGGTAGCGGCCCGGCCCGGCGAACAGGCGGACGACCGCCTTCTCGCCGTGGAGCGTCGGGAACGTGGAGAGCCGCATCTCGACCTGACCGACCCCGCCTCGAATCCGGCCCTCCTGGGGGACGTCGTTGCGATAGGTCAGCAGGTCGGCCAGCACCTTGAGCCGGGCCACGACGTTGGGCGCCCCCTGACGGCCCAGCGTCGCGACCCCCTGAAGCACGCCGTCGATCCGCCAACGCAGGTCGAGCCCGCTCTCGACCGGCTGGAAATGGACGTCGCTCGCCCCCGACTGAACGGCCGCCGCCAGCACCCGATCGACCACCTCGGTCGCATACTGGGGACGGCTCGCATCGAGTTGTTTCAACGATTCGCCGAGCGACGCGTCGAGCATGAAATCAAGTCTCCCTCAGCCGCGACCGCCTTCGCAACAGGTCTCGCAGATCGTCCGGCATCGCGAACAGATCAGCTTCCCGCGCCGCTCGACGAGCGCGCCGCCGCAGACCGGGCACGCTGGGCGGCCGGCCTGCGCGCGGGCGTCGACCGGCGTGGGCGCAGGCGGAGGCGGAGGCGGCTGTTTCGAGGGTTGATCCGCCATCATCCTTACTTCCCAAGCAGGGGGAGGGCCTGGGCCGACGAACCGTCGACGTCCTCAAGGACGCAACGCAGGCCCTCGGGCCGGCGGCTGGGCTCGAAGGCGACCGACAACGCGTGGGCGCCGCGATCAAGGTCGAGAACCAGCGCGTCGGGATCGTCCGAACTCGGCTCGACGCGACGGCCGTCGATCCAGAACTCCAGGTCTTTCGTCGAGTTGAACCGAAGCTTGATCTTCCCCGGCGTCGTCAACTGGACGACCGTTTGCGCCAGGGCGATCGGCGGCGCGTTGTTGACGCGGGGGTTGAGCGGCAACTCGGCCGAGGGGAGCACCCCGCCGACCGTCGTGTAGACCGGCCGCCACGCCCAGGAGTCCTGATTCTGGATCACCGCGTCGACGCTCGTGCGAATCAAGGCCGTCGCGGCCGCCCCCGTGCTTTCGAGCAGCCGCCAGCGGCGGAGGACCCGCTCCTTGCTCACGGAGTACGGGCCGATCTTGCCCAACTCCGACAGGAACCGGACGAGGTCCGCCAGTTCGGCCTGGGTCAGCGGCTCGGCCAGGCCCGAGGGCATCAGCGACGGGCCGGGCTTCTGCTCCTCGATCGAGCCGGCGGGGACGACGACCTCGACGTCCTCGGCGTCGCGCAGAACGAGTTCGGCGTCGGACTGCCGCACCTTGACGCCGGTGATCACGCGGCCGTCGTCGGTCGCGACGATCAGCGAGTGGTAGTTCTCCTTGACCGCCTTGTTCGGTTCGATGATCGAGTCGAGAAGGTAGTCCACCGGCGCGCTTGCGCCGATGCTTTCCAGACCGGGGCCGACCTGCCCTCCCGCGCCGGCGACCGCGTGGCATTTCAGGCAGGTCGTCTGCGAGCGTCGAAAGACCGCCTCGCCGCGCGCGGCGTCGCCGCGGCCGACTTCCGCCAGGATCGCGGCCTTCTCCTCGGCCGAATAGACGCGATTCGTCGCGCCGAGCCCGGCGGCCTTGCCGAGCGCGTCGATCAACTCGGGGGCCGATCGGCCGGAGGACTGGACGTCGCGGATGCAAGCCTTGGCGAGGTCCGGCTCCAGTTTCGCCGAGACGATCGCCTGAGCGAGCGCGGCCGGTCCGTCCTTGCGTTCGAGGAATCGCGCGACGACCTGGCGCGCCTGCGCCGCGTCGTCGAGTTTCAGACCGGCCAGCCAGCCCACGACGCGCGGAGCGGCCGCTCGCGGGTCGTGGGCTGAAAGCGCCGCCAGAGCCATCGCCTTGAGGTCGATCGAATCGCCCGATTCGGCGAGCGTCTCGACCACCCGAGCCGAGTCGGCGTCACCCATCCCCAGCAGCGCCCCGACGGCCTGGCGGCGAACCTCCGCCGCGATCGTCCCATCCTTGGCCAGATCGACCAGTCTGGGGCCGAGTCCCGCGATCTTCCAGGCGCCGGCGGCCGACGCGGCGGCGGCGCGGAGCCCGTCGTCGGGCTCGGCGAAGAGCGCGCCGACGGCCGACAGGTCGCCCGAGGGTACGACCTTGCGATCGCGGCCGGCTCGAACCAGGGCGTTCAACAACGTCGCCCGGCGACTACTGGGCAACGACGTCTCGTGTTCCACCAGGTCGAGGACCAACGCCAATTCGTTGGGGCCGCCGACCGCGGTGATCAGGTTGAGCGCCGCGGCGTCCTGATCGTCGGGCACGCGGCCGGCTCGATAAAGGCTCAAAAGAGGCTTGAGCACCTGCGCGGACCCTTCGGCCTGAAGGGCGAAGACCAGTCGTCGGGGATGGCCGTCGAAATCGAACGTCCCAGCCTGCACGCCCGGCAGCCAGGCCGGCGCGAGGTCGCGGGCGGTCAGCCAGAGGGCGTAGTCGAGAAACGCATCCAACGGCTTGTCGAGCGCCCGCATCGCGACGTCCGCGGATTGTTGGGTGGGAATCTGAGCCAGGACGCGGACGGCTTCAAGCCGCACCCGGGGGTGCTCGTCCTCGACCCGGGGCGTCAACAAGGCCAGCGCGTCGGGCAGGCGGTCCTTCCAGAACTCGACGACGCGGACCGCCGCCGCGCGGATGCGGCCGTCGGGCGATTCAAGCAGCCGCCCCAGAAGCGCGGGCTCGACGACGTTCAGCCCCTGGTAAACCCAGAGCGCTTCGAGCCGGAGGTGCTCGGCGGCCGCGTCGTCCGGCTTGAGCGACTTGACCCAGGCCGCCAGCGCGGGGACGACCTTGGCGGCGCCTCGGCTTTTCAGGACGAGCTTGGCGTGCCGCCGGGTGTAGTCCTCGGGCGCCCCGAGCGCTTCGAGGAGGCGGGGGACGTCGGCCGAGACCAGTTTGGGACGCTCGACCAGCGGGCGATCCTTGGCGGTGACCCGCCAGATCCGGCCGCGCGTGTGGTCGCGGCGGGGGTCTCGGAAATCGACCTCGCCGTGCTGGATGATCGGGTTGTACCAGTCGGCGATGTAGATCGCGCCGTCGGGCCCCATCTTGACGTCGATCGGCCGGAACGACTGATGCTTGGTCTTGATGAGTTCCGACTGCTCGCGCGACGCGAACCCCGCGCCGTCGTCGCTGACGACGAACCGGCAGACGCGGTTGCCCCGGAAATCGTTGGTCAGCATGCTCCCCTGCCACGATTCGGGCAGATGCCGGCCGCTGGCGACTTCCAGCCCGCTGTACTTGGGGCTCCCCGGATTCAACCCCTGGAGAATCCGCGTTGCGTCGACGGCCGTGAAATAATAGGCGCCCGGCAGGCAGTAATTGATCCCCTGCCCCCCCGCGCCGTCGGTGGCGAACGACTGGCCGAAGCGGTCGACCTGATGGCCCCAGGGGTTCACCAACCCTCGAATGAAGACGCCCAGCTCCATCGTCTCGGGCCGGAACCGCCAGATCCCGCCGCCGTTGAGCCGCCGCACGCCGTGGGGCGTCTCGATATGGCTATGGATATAAATCGATTGGTTCATGTACAACATGCCGTCGTGCGCCCACCGCAGCGTATGCAGCAGGTGGTGGGTGTCCTCGGTGCCGAAGCCCGAGAGCACGACCCGACGGGCGTCGGCCTTGCCGTCGCCGTCGACGTCCTTGAGGTGAAGCAGCTCAGTGCTGTTGGCGACGTAGACGCCGCCGTCGCCGGGCTCGACGCCGGTGGGGATCAGGAGCCCGTCGGCGAAGACCGTCGTCTTGTCGGCCCGGCCGTCGCCGTCGGCGTCTTCAAGGATCAAGACCTTGTCGTCGGCCGTCTCACCGGGCTTGATCTGGGGATAGACCTCGGAGCTGGCGAGCCAGAGCCGGCCCGCCGAGTCGAAGTTCATCTGGATCGGCTTGGCGATCAGCGGGTCGGCGGCGAACAGGTTGACCTCGAAGCCGTCGGCCATGATGAACGACTGCCGCTCGACCTCGGGATCGGGGTCGGGCAACGGCCCGGTCGCGTTCTGAGCGCGCGCGGAAGTGAAGGCGGACGCCGCGAGCAAGAACAGGAGGAAGGATGCGTACCGTCGATTGCACTTGCTCATTGAGACGCCTCGTTCAGTCGGATCAGCTCATAGGTGTGGGCGACGGGCTTGCGGAGCCGGGCGATCTCCTTCTCCTTGGCGTCGACGAGCGGGTCGAACTGGGGGATCTCGACCGCGTTCCGCCCCTGCTCGTGCTTGCGGAACCCGAACAGGTACGTAATGTTCTGCGGCCGCCAGCGATAGAAGAACAGCAAGTTCTTCTCGTTGATCGTCTGGCGGAGCTTCTCGACCTGCTCAAACGCGGGGTCCAGGGGGAGGACGACTCCGGCGGCCCACTCGTCCGCGGTCTTGCTCACGACCGGCTTGCCGTCGTACTTAAAGACATAGCGCCCGGCGGCGAGACCGGGATAAACGAGCCGCCCCTCATCGGCGCCGGGTTCCCACGGCGTCGGCAGGCGAGGATGGTTGGAGGTGAATCTCAGGTTGTGGTCGAGATCCTTCACCTGATGAACTTCCAACGGCGGCAGCGAAAGGGTCGACCCCAGTATCGCCGCGAGCCGCCAGGAGCCCAGGGCCGTGAGATGGATGCCGTCGTCGGTGTCCGGTTTCGCGTCAGCCGCGCGGCGGCTTCGGTGGTCGTTGAACGCCCTGAACAGGTCGACGAACGCCGCCTTGCGCTCCGCCGCAATCCTGCCCACCGCTTCGGCGTAGAGCGCCAGGTCGCGGTTGTGGGCCTTCGGATCGGGGAGCGGGGCCGGCAGGGCTTCGTGAGGCAGCGGCGAGAGCAGGCCCAGCCGCGCCTCGGTGGGGGCGACGGCGTTCAGGAACGCATTGTAGCCCTCGACGAACCGCGACAGCCCCGCCGGACCGTCGAACGAATCGGCCATGCCGTAGCCGACGACCAGGACCGTGGGCTTGGCGGCCGTCACCTGTTCGACGAGCTGCTTGAACCCGGCCTCGGGGGGATCGAAACCCGCCCGGGAGAGTCCTCGAACCGTGTCGCCGCTCCAGCCGAGGTTGCGGAACGTCAGGTCGAGGTCCGGGTTGGCGATCGTCAGCACCGTTTCGAGATAGCCGTAGCGCTGGTCGCGCTCGATCAGCGTGTCGCCGACGAACACGATGCGGTCGTGGTCCTTGAACGCCCAGGGGCTCGGCGGGTCGTCGGCTCGAACCGTCGCCACGACGGCGAGGATCAGGAGCAGGGCGGCGAGCGGCGACCTGGGGGTCGATGCGCGGGGAACGGGCAAGATCAACCTCCGAGGGTTTCGGGCGGGTGGATGCGGCCGGGAAAGCGATCGCCTCTCGATCGTCGCATCACGGCAACGCCAACTGTAACGGGCCGTCGCCCGCTGGTCGAGAGCCTAAACTCTCAGGACGACCGCCGCCCGGCTTCTAGAGCGGTTTACCGTTGGGTTTCGCAGTTCGCCGCCGGGACTCGACCGTTCGCCCCCTTGGAGTGCGGGAGCTTGCTCCCGCGCGTAATGCGTGTTGGAAGCGGCGGCAAGCCGCCGCACTCCACGACCCGTGGGACCGACGTCTTTCATTGAAAGCATGCTTATTTCAGTTGGAATCCATTCTTGTAGGCGAGCCGAAAGCAAAACGCGATATATGGATGGTGCGTCGCGAATCGCCGTTGTATCATCGGTCGCATGGATCAACCACACGGCCTCATCGATCAACTGATCAAACACCGAAACCGCGACCGTCTGGTCGATACGGCCGCGCGGCTGATCGACGCGCCGAGCCCCACCGGCCAGGCGGGGAAAGCCTGCGATCGGCTGGCCGAGATCCTGGAAGCGGACGGCTTCGCGGTCGACCGCCCCGACGGCGGACATCCCGATGCGCCGGCGGTCGTCGCGCGGTTCGATTCGGGGAGTCCGGGGCCGACGCTCCAGTTCAACGGCCATCTCGACACCGTCCACCTGCCGTTCGTCCCGGCCCGCGTCGAGGACGGCCTGCTCAAGGGGAGCGGCGCGTCCGACATGAAGGGGGGCGTCGCCGCCGCCGTCGAGGCCCTCCGGATGCTCCGCGATTCGGGCGCGCTGACGGCCGGGGCAATCCTGCTCACGGCTCACGACCTGCACGAAGCCCCCTGGGGCGACGGCCGTCAGCTTGACGCGTTGATCCGCGCGGGGATCGTCGGCGACGCGGTCCTCTTGCCGGAGCCGCTCCACGGCGTGCTGCCGACCGACGGCCGAGGTTCGGCGACCTGGAAGGTCCGCATCAGCCGCGCGGGGCCGCCCGTCCACGAAGTGATGCGCCCGACGGACGAGCCCAGCGTGATCGCCGTGGGCGCCGACCTTGTGGCGCGGCTCAACCGGTTCGACGCCCAGCTCGCCGCCGAAGTCAACCCCGTCTGCGGATCGGCGAGCGTCTTCATCGGCCAGATCCACTCCGGCGAGATCTACAACCAATATCCTCAGGAATGCCGGCTCGAAGGCACTCGCCGATGGCTCCCGGGCACGGACGGCCGCGCCGCCGAGCCCGAGTTCCGAGCCCTGCTCGCCGAACTTGCAAGCACGACCGGAACGCAGATCGAATGCGACTGGCAGTTCATCCGCGACGCGTTCCATCTCGATCAGGACCACCCGTTCGTATCGATCTTCCAGGAGAGTTGCGAGCGGGTCTCGAACCGCCGCCTGCCGCTGGGGGGCAAGCCGTTCGTCGACGACGGCAACAGCTTCTGGGCCCTCGCCGGCGTGCCGGCGATCACCCACGGGCCGAACGCCGGCGGACAACACACGATCTCCGAATGGGCCGAGATCGCCGACATGGAGCGCGTCGCTCTGCTCTATGCGGTCGCGGCCGTGGGTTATTGCGGTTCGGGGACGGACCGGACGGAGGACGAGGAATGGCCGCAGCCGGCGCCGTACCCGATCTGATCACCGACGCCCAGACCTCGGAGGAAGCGTTCCTCCGCCAGATCTTCGTGCGCGACCAGATGGCCGAGTGGTCCAGGCAGCCGCTGATCATGGCCCGGGCCGACGGCGTCTATTATTGGGACGTGACGGGCAAGAAGTACCTCGACGCGCTCTCGGGTATCTACGTCGCCTCGGTCGGCCACAACAACCGCCGGGTGATCGACGCGATCAAGGCCCAGCTTGACGTCTTGACGTTCTCGCCGCCGATGCACGGCACCAACCCGATCGCGGTGCGACTGGCCAACATGCTGGCCGAACTCGCGCCCGGCGACCTGTCGACGGTCAAGTTCGAATGCGGCGGGGCCGAGGTGACCGAAGCGGCGATCAAGCTGGCGAGGCAGTACCACAAGCTGACCGGCTCGCCC
>CALCIC010000617.1 GCA_937907405.1 uncultured Isosphaeraceae bacterium
CCCGCCTCGAAAGTCCTATATCTGGACGCGCGACGTCGAGTACGGCGCCCGCCGCCGTGCGAGTCTCGCGCGGCGTTGGGGACCCTTGGATTCGTCGGGGTCGAGTTTCCGCGCGCGGCAGTTGCTTCGGATCTGCGTTGAGATGATCGCCGGGGGCTCCGAGCACGCCGTCGACGAGCCGAGCCGAGCCGAGCCGAGCCGCCTGCTCGGGCGGCGGTTGCAGTTGTCTCGTCGGGTTCGGAACCCGGCGAAGGCCACGCCTCGACGGCCGACGGAAGGGGGCGACGGGCCCCGTGTGGATGCGCGGGACCGAAGGCCGCGCTTCGGCCCCGAAGATTGAGATCGTCTCATGTCCAGGGGGCTTCTCATGCATTCGCTTAGAAAAAATGGTTTATGAATTGACAGGGCGAGGGGGCTGACGTATAAACGCTCCGAAGCTATTCGTTCCGTCGCCCTCGCGTTCCCGAACGCGCGGCGAAGTGGAACCCGGAAAGCGCCTTCGATCTCCTCCTGGATCGGGATCGAGGCCGCCTTGATTCGGACGACCGCGAAGGGACTGCGGCGTCCGACGACTCAAGCTCTTGAGTCGACCCCCTGGGATGCCTCGATGGAACCTCGGTTCCTTGACGCATGAACGCTTCAGGTCGCGATCAGGATGGAATGCGACATGATTTACACCAACGCATCGGCCTCGGCCGAGCCGCTCGACGCACGCAATCAGACGCTCGACCTCGGGGCCTCGGCGTCAGGGTCGGAGCGGATCACCTGGATTGAATCGGCGCGCGGGCTCGGAATCCTGCTGGTGGTCGCCAACCATATTCTGCATGGTCTGACGGTCAACGGCCTGTTGACCGCGGCGCCGTTGAGACCGCTCTGGGAGAGTCGTTACTATAATGCGCGGATGGCGATGTTCTTCGCGCTTTCGGGGCTGTTCGCGGAACGCCTGGCGCGCCGGGGCGGGCGCGTCTTGCTGGCCGACAAGGCGGCGACGTTGCTTTACCCCTATTTCCTCTGGGGGGGCGTACTGGCGGTCGTTCGGATGGCCGTCGCGACCGCCTCGGGACGCCGGACGCCGCTCGAATACCTTTGGGAGTTGCCGGTCTATCCGGCGATGCAGTTCTGGTTCGTCTACGTCCTGTTCTTCGTCTCCCTCCTCTACTTCGTCCTTCGGCGGGTGGGGGTCGGGCCGGCGGGCGTCGTGGCTGTGACGCTGGTGTTTTATGGGTTCCGGCCCTGGCACGAACCGAACATCCAGGCGTCGACGTTGCCGTTGCTGCGGATCTTTCATTACGCGCCGTTCTACGCCGTCGGCGCGCTGACGGGGCTTCATCTGTCCAGGCTCCGGGTCGAGGGGGTCGGCCGGCTGGCGGTGGTGGCGACGGTGGGCCTCGGCGTCGCCGCGGCTTGCGGCTCGACGCCCGGTCTCGAGTACCCGCCGGTCCCCCTGCAGTTGGTGGTGACGTTGTTCGGGATCGCCGGGCTTGCCGCGTCCTCCGCGCTTCTCAACCGCCTGCCGGCGCTGGACTTCCTTCGCCCGGTGGGCCGCCGGTCGCTGGAGATCTACGTGCTGCACAACTTCGCGGTCGAGGGGATGCGGCCCTTCCTGTCGGGCGTTTTGCACGTCCGCGACCCGATGGTCCACTTCATCACGACCCTGATCGTGAGCGTCGCCGGATCGATGGCGATCGTGTGGTTGTGCGAGCGGTACGGCGTCAAGTACGCCTTCCGTCTGCCCCGGCCCGGCAAGTCGGCCCCGCGCCGGCCCTCCCCGGGCCGCGCGCCGGCCGTTGCGATGGCGTAGCGGCGTGATCGATTGATCGGGCGCGCCTTCCCGGCCCGCGAAGCCTCGCGCGCAACCGCGCGGGCGTCGAGCCGAGGCAGGGCCGCCGCGCTTCATCTTGACGGCCGTCGGCGACGCACGTAATAATCGCTCGCCGGCCGCCGGGCCGACCGTTCTTCTCGTCTTTCCTGACGGATCGATCGGCGTCGCAACCAGGATGAATGCGACATGACAGACCCCAATCGACCGGTTTCGGCCGGCGCCGTGGACTCCCCCTCGCCGTCCTCGCAACGCATCGCCTGGATCGAATCGGCGCGCGGGCTCGGCATTGCGCTGGTCGTCGCGGGCCATGTGCTGCACGGGCTCGTCTTCAACGGATTGCTGGCGGACGCGCCGATCTTGCGGTTCTGGGACGGCCAGTATTACAACCCGCAGATGGCGCTCTTCTTCGCGCTCTCGGGCATGTTCGCCGAGCGGTGGACGAGCCGGTCCGGGCGCTCGTTCCTGGCCGACAAGGGGGCGACGCTGCTGTACCCGTACTTCGTCTGGGCGGGCCTTCAAGGACTCGTCCGGATCGCGGTCGCCGTACATGCGGGACGCCCCGCGCCGGTTGAGTATCTGGTGTGGCTGCCGGTGTATCCGGTGATGCAGTTCTGGTTCATCTACGCCTTGTTCTTCGTTTCGTTGCTGCATTACGCGCTGCGGAGGGTGGGAGTCGGGCCGGCGGGCTGCGTGGTCGTCGCGCTGCTGCTCTACGGAATCCGGCCGTGGGGCGACGAGAACATGCAGGTTTCGACGATGCCGCTGCTGCGGATCTTCTACTTCGCCCCGTTCTACGCGATCGGCGCGGCCCTGGGACCGCGCCTGGCGAGCATCCGGGAGGACGGCCCGGCGTGGCCGGCGGTCGCGGTCGCGGTCGCGGGCCTGGCGGTCGTGACGGCCTCGGCCCGGGCCGACGTCGCGCCGCCGATCCCCTTGCAGATGGCCGTGACCTTGTGCGGGATCGCCGCCCTGATCGCGACGGCGACGGTGTTGCGCCGGGCGCCGGCCCTGGGCTTCATCCGCACTCTGGGCCGCTGCTCGCTGGAGATCTACGCGATCCACATGTTCGCCGTCGAGGGCGTCCGCCCGGCCCTGACGAGCGTCTTGCACGTCCGCGACCCGGCGGTCCACCTCGTCGTCGGGGTTGCGGTCAGCCTCGGCGGGTCGATGGCCTTCGTCCGGTTCTGCGAGCGATACGGGGTCAGGTACGCCTTCCGCCTGCCGAAGGCCGGCAAGGCGGCCGCGCCCCGCCCGTCCCCTCGCCGCGAGCCGAGCGCCGTGATGGCGTAGGGGGGCGGGCTCGTCATTGGACACGTCTTCACCCGTTAAGGAGGTAAGCATGTCGTTGACATGCTTATTTCGGCTTCAGCGCGTCGATCGACTTGCGGAGTTCCTCCGCCTGGCGTTGGAGGTCTTCGGCCTGCTTCTTGAGGGTCGCGACGGGGTCGGGCTTGGGGCCGGAAAGTTGCTTGCCGAGCGCGTCGACGGCGGCCTTGAGGACCTCGCGGCTGTGCGCGTTGAAGCCGAAGCTCTCGGACTTCAGACGAGCCTCCAGGACGGGCAGCGCCTTGGCGAGCTTGAGCGAGTGGGCCAGCCGCCAGGCGCGGAGGCGGATGGTCTGGTCGGGATCGTCGACCATGCCGATGATCAGGTCTTGAAGCGAGTCGTCGTCCTTCGCCAATCGATCGAACGCGGCCAGCGCGCCGTGGCGGAGCGCGGACGGTTGGCCGTGCTTGGAGTAATGCGCGGCAAGTTCTCGAGCCTTCGAGCCCGTTTGTTCGAGCAACAGTTCAAGGGCCGCGGCGGCCAGGGTGTGCTTGCCGTCCGGGAACGCCAGGCCGGCCGCGAGCAGGTCGTCGGCGTCCTTGACCTTCCAGGCGACCAGGCCCTTGAGCGCCTCGCGACGCGCGCTGTAGGCCTCCTTCTTGTCGGCCCAGGCGGCGCGGAGCGCGGCCTCGGAGGCGTCGTCGCGCGGCAGCTTCGCCAGCCCCCGGACGGCCTGGACGCGCACTCGGGCCGAGGCGTCCTTGACGGCCTCCATCAGCGTCGGTCGATGGGCTTCGTCCTCGGCCTTCGCGACCAGCTCGACCAGCTCGGCCCGCGCCGGGACCGCCTTCTCCTTCTTCCAGGCGTCGGCCAGCAGCGGCTTGACGTCGGGATGTTCCTTGGCGAGCCGACCGAGTGCGGCCGCCGCGTCGAGGCGGTCGAGGACCCCCTTCGCGTGTTCAAGCTGAAACCGCAGCTCGTCGGCGGGTTTCTCGAAGTCGATCTCCTTGACGAGCCATCCCTGGGGGTCGAGCAGCACCATCTTGGGCCTGGTCTCGGCGGGG
>CALCIC010000618.1 GCA_937907405.1 uncultured Isosphaeraceae bacterium
GGGGTTGCACCCCGGGCGACTCACCTTCGCCCCTCCGGGGCTGAGATCGCCGAGAAGTCGGGCGGCGCCGTCGCGTCGCGGAACGGCCCGGAGCCCCTCGATCACGCCCCGGACGGCGGCGGGAGGACGCGCCCTCGATCCTCCTCGCCGGGCTCGCGCATCGAGGGCGGGTCCGAAGGCCCCCGCCAGCGCGGGAACAGGTCGCGGTCGAGTTCGACGTCGAGCAGGTCCAGGACCCGGTTCACGGTCTGGTCGACGACCGCCTCCAGGGTGGCGGGGCGGTGATAAAAAGCCGGCACCGGCGGCATCACGACCGCCCCCATCTCGGCGACCTGCACGAGGAGGCGGAGGTGTCCCAGGTGAAGGGGCGTCTCCCGGACGAGGAGGACGAGCCGGCGGCGGTCCTTCAGGGTCACGTCCGCCGCGCGGAGCAACAGGTTGTCCGAGTACGACGTGGCGATCCCCGAGACGGTCTTCATCGAGCAAGGGGCGACCACCATCCCGGCCGACCGGAACGAGCCCGAGGAGATCGCCGCGGCGACGTCGCCGGACTTGTAGACCTCGTCGGCCAGCGCTTCGACTCGATCAACGGGCATGTCGGTCTCAAGGACGATCGTCCGCTTGGCCGCGGGGCTGAGCACGAGGTGGGTCTCGACGCCCTCCAGGCCGCGAAGGACTTCCAGCAGGCGGATGCCGTAGATCACCCCGCTGGCGCCCGAGATCCCGACGATGAGCCTTTTCATGGCTGGTCGCCCCCGGGCTTTTCCCATTGCAAGAACGTGACGGCACGCCGTCCGGGTCGCGGACCTGGAAGAGCCGGGCGCCCGTCCGCCTATTGTATCACGCGTTCGGCGTTCGCGGCTAATACTACGTTCGCGCCGTCTACCTCGGCGGACATGCACCCAGACGAAGTGGATGGCCGAGGATCGATCTCGGGCGGGTCGTCGCGCGGCGGCGGTTCTGACGGTGAACGGGCCCGGCGACGGGGCGGAGGCGGGGAGATCCCTTACCGAAATCGCGTCGCCCGACTAAAATGGACTTCTTGATTCGCCGCGAGTGGGGCCGTGTTCGTGATCCGTTCGGCTTGACGGCGGCAGGTGGTGATCGGCCGGCGCGCCGGCCTTCGCATATCGAAATCTTTTTCCGACTTACATGGTTTTGTGCATCGAGGGAGAGTGGAGCGTGCCGTATCGCGTGTTGGTGACCGACAAGCTGGCCGAGGAAGGGCTGGAGTTGTTGAAGGCCGAGAAGGAAGTCGAGGTGATCGTCGACACGAAGCTGGCCAAGGACCCCCAGGCGCTCCGCGAGGCGCTCAAGGACGCCGACGGCATCGCGATCCGGTCGGGGACCCAGCTCACCGCCGAGGTCCTCGCCGACCAGCCCCGGCTCAAGGCGATCGTCCGCGCCGGCGTCGGCGTCGACAACATCGACGTCCCGGCCGCCACCCGCCAGGGCGTCGTCGTCATGAACACGCCGGGGGGCAACACGGTCTCGACCGCCGAGCACACGATGGCCCTGATGCTCTCGCTGGCGCGCAACGTCCCCAAGGCCAATGAGAGCCTCAAGGCCGGCAAGTGGGACCGCAACAGCCTCACCGGCACCCAGCTTGAAGGCAAGACCCTGGGGGTCGTCGGCCTCGGCCGGGTCGGGCTGGCCGTCGCCAAGCGGGCGCTCGGCTTCGACATGACCGTCATCGGCTTCGACCCGCTCCTCTCCCCCGAGAAGGCGCTCGAGCACGGCGTCGAGAGCGTCGGCCGGCTTGAAGACCTCTGGCCCCGGTGCGACTTCATCACCCTTCACACCCCCTTGACCCCCGAGACCCGCCAGGTCGTCAGCGCCAAGGCGATCGCCTCGATGAAGCCGAACGTCCGGATCATCAACTGCGCCCGGGGCGGACTGATCGACGAGCCCGCGCTGGTCGAGGCGCTCAACGCCGGCAAGGCCGCCGGCGCGGCGATCGACGTCTACGAGAAAGAGCCGCCGCCGGCCGACGACCCGGTCGTCGTCCACGCCAGGACCGTCGTCACGCCCCACCTCGGCGCGTCGACCGAAGAAGCCCAGGTCTCGGTCGCCGTCGAGGCCGCCAAGCTGCTCTGCGACTACCTGATCCGGGGCCAGGTCAAGTTCTCGGTCAACACGCCGACCCTCGACCGCGCCGAGCTGGCCGACCTCAAGAGCTATCTCGAACTCGCCTGGCGGCTGGGAATGCTCCACGCCCAGATGGACCGCGGCGCGATCACCAAGGCCAAGCTCGTCTACCGCGGCGAGGTCGCGCTCAAGAACACCAAGCTGCTCACCGCCGCGTTCGCCGCCGGGCTGATGGAATCGGCGCTCGACCAGGCCGTCAACCTCGTCAACGCCCTCCCCCTGGCCCGCGAGCGCGGGCTGATCCTCGAAGAGGAGACCGCCGAGGCCCCGGGCGACTTCGGCACGCTGATCCAGGCCGAGGTGACGACCGAGCGGAAGACGTACATCGCCGCCGGCACCCTGTTCGGCAAGCAGTTCCTCCGGCTCGTCCGCCTGGGCTCGTACCACCTCGACGCCCACATGGACGGCCCGATGCTGATCTTCACCCACCACGACCGACCCGGCCTGATCGGATTCATCGGCAAGACGTTCGGCGATCATGACGTCAACATCGCCCAGATGAACGTCGGCCGCGAGAAGCAAGGGGGCGAGGCCATCGGCGTCGTCAACCTCGACAACGTCCCCGACGAGGCCGCCCTCGAAGCCGTCCGCCAGCACAAGGACGTCATCAGCATCAGCATCATCAAGCTCCCCGCCGCCGACCAACTGCCGGGCTGGCTCGGCGCCTGATCGAGCAACGGAGAGAAACAAAAACCCCCACGCCGATCCGTCCGGAAGGCGTGGGCGTTCGTTTCCATTGCGATCCGTTTCCGCGTCCGCCCGCTTCACTTCACTTCAGCGAAACGGTCACGGTCTTGTGCTCGGTGTAGTTGTTGAGCGCGGCCTCGCCCAGTTCGCGGCCGATGCCGCTGGACTTGAAGCCGCCGAACGGGGCGGCGGCGTCGAAGACGTCGTAGCAGTTGATCCAGACCGTGCCGGCGCGGATCCGGTCGGCCAGCGCGTGCGCCTTGCCGACGTCGCGCGACCAGACGGCGGCGGCCAGGCCGTAATCGGTCGTGTTGGCCCGCTTGACGACTTCCTCCACGTCCTTGAACCGGAGCACCTGCATCACCGGACCGAAGATCTCGTCGGTGGCGATCGCCATGTCGTCCTTCACCTCCGAGAAGATCGTCGGCTGGATGAAGTAGCCTTGCTCGCCCGACCGCGCGCCGCCGGTGACGCACGTGGCCCCTTCCTTCTTCCCCTTGTCGATGTACGACAGGATCTTCTTGAACTGGTTCTCGTCGATCTGCGGCCCCTGGTCGGTGTCCTCGGCGAACGGGTCGCCGACCTTCCGCTTCGACGTGGCGGCGGCCAGCTTGTCGACCATCTTGTCGTAGATCGCGTCCTGGACGAACAGCCGGCTGCCGGCGCAGCAGCACTGGCCCTGGTTGAGGTACAGGCCGAGGATCGCCCCGTCGACGGCCGCATCGACGTCGGCGTCGGCGAACACGATGTTCGGGCTCTTGCCGCCGAGTTCCAGCGTCACCCGC